>JBGPLJ010000095.1:0-11100 GCA_041486385.1 Steroidobacteraceae bacterium | reverse complement strand
CTGATCCGCCGCGACGGCAACGAACTGTACGTTGAGAGCACGGCTTCGCCGATCCGCGACGGCACCGGGCAGGTGGGCGGCGGCGTGCTCGTCTTCCACGACGTGAGCGAGGCGCGCGAGTTGAATCGCCGCCTCTCCTATCACGCGAGTCACGACGTACTCACCGGGCTCGTGAATCGCCGCGAATTTGAAAGCCGGCTCGATCGCGCTTTGAAGAGCGCGAAGGCGCGCGAGACTTCCTACGCGCTGTGCTACCTCGATATCGACCAGTTCAAGATCATCAATGACACCTGCGGCCACAGCGCGGGCGATGCGCTCCTTGGTCAGGTCGGGGCGCTGCTGAAGTCGAAGATTCGATGGCGCGATACGCTTGCGCGCCTCGGTGGCGATGAGTTCGGCGTGCTGCTCGAAGCCTGCTCGCTCGAAGAGGCTATGCGGACCGCCGAGACCCTGCGCGAAGCCGTGCGCAACTTCCGCTTCTCCTGGGAGGATCGGACCTTCCGGCTCGGCGCGAGCATCGGCGTGGTGCCTATTACCGCCGACAATGAAGACGTGGCATCGGTACTGTCGGCCGCGGACAGCGCCTGCGGCGCCGCCAAGGAGTCCGGCCGCAATCGCGTGCACAGCTTTGAGGAAAACGACATCGATCTCATGCGCCGGCGGCGCGAGATGCAATGGGCGGCGCGCATCAACAACGCGCTCGAGGAGGCACGCTTCGAGCTCTTCCGCATGCCGATCCTGCCGCTGCAGGTCGCCGAGACCGGGGCGCACTACGAATTGCTGCTGCGGATGCGGGATGAGCAGGGCAAGATCGTGGCACCCGACAATTTCATCGCGGCCGCCGAGCGTTACGGCATCACGCCGAACATCGACCGCTGGGTGATAGAGAACGCCTTCCGCTGGCTGGTGTCGGAAGCGGACGAACGCGAGAAGCTGGCGCTCTGCTCGATCAACCTGTCAGGCCAGAGTCTCGGCGACGACAAATTCCTGCCGTTCGTCATCGACCAGTTCCATCGCAGCGGGCTCGACGCGAGCAAGATCTGCTTTGAAATCACCGAGACCGCGGCCGTCGCGAGCTTCTCGCAGGCCAACCGCTTCATCCAGGCGCTGAAGGAACTCGGCTGCAAGTTCGCGCTCGATGATTTCGGCACCGGTCTCTCGTCGTTCGGCTACCTCAAGCACTTCCCGGTCGATTTCCTCAAGATCGATGGCAGTTTCGTGCGCGAGATCCTGCACGATCCCATCGATCGGGAAATGGTGCGCTCGATCAATGAAATCGGTCACCTGACGGGCAAGAAAACCATTGCCGAGTGGGCCGAGAACGCCGAGATCATCGAAATGCTGCGCGGCCTGGGCGTCGACTACGCGCAGGGCTACGGCGTTGCGCAACCGCAGCGAGTGTTGAAGGCCGTCAACAGCTGAGTGCCTGCTCGACGCCCGCAAGCAGGGGCCCCAGTTTCGGTGGGCTCGCTTCAAATCCGGCTTCGACGCCCAGATTGCGCAAGGCCCTGGACGAGACCGGACCCACGGACGCCACGAAACTGCGCCTGAGTGCTGCGAGCATCTCCTCCATGCGGCCGGCGCGGCGCGCCACCTCCACAAGATTGGTCACCTGCGACGCCGACGTGAAGATCACGGCGTCGACTGCGCCGCGCACCAGTTCATCGATCAGGTGCTCAAGCGGGCGAGTGTCCTCAGGCAACGACCAGCGATAGGTCGCGACTTCAGTGACCAGGGCGCCGCGTTCCGCCAGCGCCTGATTCAGTCCGCTGTTGGCCTCGCCGTAGCGCTGCACGAGCACGCGGGCGCCGGCGAGATCCAGGTGCGCGATGGCGGCCAGCACTTCGCGCGTCGTGAATGGATCGCGCGCGCTGAAATCTATGCGCACGTTGCGCGAACGCAATTCGCCGGTCGGCTTGGGGCCGCGTGCGGCGACCTGGGTTGTCGCCAGGACAGTGAGCAACTCATTGACCAGTCCAAGCGACTCCGCCGTCGTGAACAATGCGCGCGTGCCTACACCCGTTTGAAAGATGGCGAGGCGCACGGGCTCGCGGCGCAAGTCACCGATGAGCTTCGCGATCGCATCCGGGTCGATGTCCGGTACTTCGGCGAGGGCCGGCGCGTGCAGCGGCACGCCGCCGCGGCGTCGGACGAGTTCGGCCAGGTGTTCGCCAACGCGACTCTCGAGAATCGCGATGGTCTTGCCCTTCATTTGCGGTCGGCGAGCGTGAAGCGCATCGAGAGGTCGATGGCGTGCAGGTGCTTGGTGATGCTGCCCGTGGAAATGAAGTCGACGCCCGTCAATGCGACGTCACGCACCGTCTCGAGCGTTATCCCGCCGGAGGCTTCGAGAATCATCGGACTGCCGCGTGCGCGATTCAGATGCACCGCCGCCACCAGGTCGCTGTGCGAAAATTCATCGAGCAGCGCCATGTCGGCGCCTGCGGTCAATGCGGCTTCGAATTCCGCGAGTGACTCGACTTCCACTTCGACCTTGACGCGCGACCCGCGCTGCCGCGCGGCATTGAGAGCGGCGGCAATGGAGCCGGCTGCGAGGATGTGGTTCTCCTTGATCAGAATCGCGTCGAAGAGCCCCTGCCGATGATTGGTGGCACCCGCGACCGCAACGGCGTACTTCTGCGCCGTTCTGAGGCCGGGCAGGGTCTTGCGCGTGTCGAGGATGCGGCAGCCCGTTCCGGCAACCGCTTCAACGAAGCGCCGGGCGGCGGTCGCGGTGCCGGACAATGTCTGCAGCAGGTTCAGGGCGGTGCGTTCGCCCGTGAGAATCGCGCGTGCCGGGCCGCTCACGCGCACGAGCACATCGTTCGCGCGCACGTCTGCGCCCTCGGCCGCGAACCATTCAATGCGAATTGACGGCTCGAGTGCCCGAAAGACCGCGTCGAACCAGGGGCGGCCGCAGAGCACGGCCGGTTCGCGCGTCAGCACCTGCGCGACCGCCTGAGCGCCTGCCGGGACGAGTTCCGCCGTGAGATCGCCGCTGCCGACATCTTCGGCAAGCGCGCGTCTTACGAGCTCCGCGAGATCGTCAGGCGGTGCCGGTACGCTACCTTTCAGAAGGGGAGTCCGTGCATCTGGGCCATCATGCAGAGGAGCATTGGGAAGGACAGCATGAAATTTATGCGCGAAGCGTACAGGGCAACCTTGCGCGCCTTTGCTTTTTCCTCATCCGTCGCGGGCTTGATGCCGAGGATCTTCTTCTGATTCGGCCAGATCAATGCCCAAACGTTGAACAGCATGATGGTGCCCAGCCACGCTCCGACACCGATGGGCGCGAACGGAGCTTGCAGGGTAAATGCCTTCAGGATGGCTTCATGGCCATAGAAGGCATCGAGGTAATACGCTCCCGTGAGCCAGGTGAGGAGCGCCGCCCAGCGGAACCACCAGAGCGCGCGCGGGGCAATGTACTTATTGATGCCGGCGCCACCGGGGCCGCCCTTGTCCGCCCCGGCTACCGCCATGGCAGGCGTCTGTACGACGTTGAAGTAATAAAGAAGTCCGACCCACATGACGCCGGAGACGATGTGCAGCCAGCGCCCAAGGAAGGCGGCGTTGAAACCGATGGGAGCGCCGACGACGTAATGCGTCAGCAACATGGACACCACGATTGCCAGCACGAAGGCGCTGATGATTGCCCCGCGCACAGTTGTCAAAGGATTCATGGAGGTTCCCCTTAGGAATCTTGTTGTGCTCGCCACCCGGCGGCGTCGAGGATAGGTTAGAACCCCCGGGCGTTCAAGCCGCCGGCGCGCCGCCCGGGGTTCGTCATTTCACGCGGGATTCTCGAGACTGAAGACTTGCCGATGATCGTCATACGCGAACACTTCCGCGTAGCGGCCCCAGCTGATGATCGTGCGCAGAGTCTCTTCCGCCAGCTCCGGCGCCATGTGGTCCTCGAGCTCATCGAGAAAGCGACCTTTGGGCGCCGCATGGCTCGCCCGTTCGTCCAGCACGCGTCTGACATGCGCGGCCAGCGGCACGTACGTCAGTAGCAGCCGGCTGAAGAGGCGTTTGCGCTCGTCGGTCTCGATGCGCGCGAACTGAGCGCCCGTTTCCGTCAGACGAATATCGCCGCCATCGATCTCCACGAGCCGCAGCATCTGCAGTGCTTCGGCGACGGGTAGCAATTGATCCGCTTCCATCCTGAGCGAGCGCGCGATCGCGGGCAGATCCGCCGTGCCGTGATAGGGCGCGATGTTGAGCGCTTCGATGAGGCCCGACAGCAGGTTCGATGACACGTGCGTGATCACAGTACCGATACCAGTCCCTGGAAGGCGTTCGACGCGCGCGCCCGCGCGCGCCTGTGCGACGGGCTTCGCCGTCATCTCGGCATAGACGCGATCAACGAGGGCGCGAAAACGGGGATCGAGCCGATCCCGTGGCTGCGGCATGTCGATGACGATCTCGCTCACGATCCGCCCCGGGTGCGTGGAGAAGAGCAGCACGCGGTTGCACATCTCGATCGCCTCCTCGATGTTGTGCGTGACGAGCATGACACCCTTGATCGGCAACTGGCCTTCGCCCCACAGATCGAGGAAATCGTGGCGCAGCGTTTCCGCCGTCAGCACATCGAGGGCCGAGAAGGGCTCGTCCATCAGCAGAATATTCGGATGCACGACGAGCGCCCGCGCGAAGCCGACCCGCTGGCGCATGCCGCCGGACAATTCGCGCGGATAGGCGGATTCAAAGCCGTCGAGACCGATGAGATCGATGGCGGCGAGCGAGCGTTTGCGAATCTCGGCGCGCGGCAGCCCAAGCGCTTCGAGCCCGATCTCGACGTTCTCGAAGACGGTGAGCCATGGAAATAGCGCGAAACTCTGAAACACCATGGCGATGCCTGCAGCCGGGCCCCGGACCAGCTGCCCGAGATAATTGACCGAGCCGCCCGTCGGCTGACTAAGGCCGGCAATGGCCCGAAGCAGCGTTGACTTGCCCGAGCCGGAGCGGCCCAGGAGGCCGACGATTTCGCCTTCCTTTAGCATCAAGTTGACGTCGTCGAGCACGATGAGTGGGTCGCCATCGGGCTTGCGAAATGCCTGACACAGTTTTTCCACCGTCAGGAGCGCCGCTTCGTTCACTTCGATTGCCTCCACTTCAGCCCAGCCGGAACCGCCGTTCGGCGCGCGCGTAGAGCGGTCGCCAGAACAAACGATTGATGACGACGACAAAGAGACTCATGACGGCGACGCCAAGGACGGTGCGGTGCACGTCACCCGCATTCGTCGCCTCGGCGATGTAGGCGCCAAGGCCATTGGCGGTGAGCCGCTCGCGGCCCCAGCTGGCGACCTCCGCGACGATGCTCGCGTTCCATGAACCGCCCGAAGCGGTGATCGCGCCGGTCAGATAGAAGGGAAAGATGCCGGGCAGCGCGATCTTGCGCCACCAGAGCCAACCCTTGATTCGCAGATTCTCCCCGACCTGCCGCATGTCGAGCGGGATCGCCGAGGCACCCACGATGACGTTGAACAGGATGTACCACTGCGTGCCGAGGATCATCAGTGGGCTCAGCCAGATGTTCGGATTCAGGCGCAGGGTCACGATCGCGGACACGACCACGGGAAAGAGGAGATTGGCGGGAAAGGCTGCCAGGAACTGTGCGATCGGCTGGATGAGCCGCGCAACCTGCGGACGCATGCCGATAGCGACACCGACCGGCACCCAGACCAGACTCGCAATGGCAATCAGCACGGCCACGCGCGCGAGCGTTGCCAGGCCAAAGAGCAGGACGCGTCCTACTTCCTGAAGTGCGATGCCACGCAAAGCGAAGTGGCTTGTCTCCCACAGCGCGGCGAGTGCGACCAGGCAGACCGCCGTGACCCAAGCGCCATCCGCCCAGCGCTGCCGCGCCTTGCTTGGCCCGCCCGGTCCGCCTGGGCGCGGTAATCGTCGACGCAGTTGCGGGCCGCTGCGCAAGGCGCGTGCGAACGCGGTTCGCGCCACGGCGAGCAATCGCGATTTGCGCAGCATGGTCAAGGCCCAGGATCGATTGGGTGTGAGGCCGGTCTCCTGCTCGAGACGAAACCAGTCGGCGCTCGCCATCAGCGGGCGAAACAGGAGCTGGTCGTACAGAAGTATGACGATGAACATCGCGCCGATCGCCCAGCCGATGGCGCCGAGATTGCGGTGCTCGATCGCCAGCGCGATGTAGGAACCGATGCCTGGCAAAGTGACGGTGGTGTGCCCGACGCTGATGGCCTCGGATGCCACCACGAAGAACCAGCCGCCCGACATCGACAGCATCATGTTCCAGATCAGGGGCGGCATGGCGAACGGGACTTCGAGCCGCCAGAAGCGCATCCAGGCGCTCAGCTGAAAGCCGCGCGCGACTTCGTCGAGTTCCTCCGGGACGCTGCGCAGCGACTGATAGAAACTGAAGGCCATGTTCCAGGCCTGGCTCGTGAAGATCGCGAAGATGGCGGCGAGCTCAGCACCGGCAACCCGTCCCGGCGTGAGCGCGAGGAAGAAGACGACAGTGACGGAAATGAATCCGAGGATCGGCACCGACTGCAGGATGTCGAGGAGCGGTACCAGGATCACTTCAGCGCGCCGGCTCTTCGCCGCAAGCGTCGCGTAGGTGAATGTGAACACGAGTGACGCTGCCAGCGCGACCAGCATGCGCAATGCCGTCCGCGCGCCATAGCCGATGAGATTCCACGGATCGAGCGTGACCGGCGTCGCCTGCAATCCCGCAAGCGAGCCGGAAAGACCGTGCGCCGCTTCCGCGAGATAGACGAAGAGGGCGACGACCAGCAGGAATGCGAGCACATCCCAGCGGCTCGGGAGCCATCGACCCTTGAGGACGGATATCGGCGGGCGTGCATTCATCAGTTGAATCGTCTTTCGTGGCGCCGAGGTCTGCCGTGTAAGATTGAGGCTATCCCTATTTGCGTGCGCACTGGCTGATCATGACCAAGCCGTCATACATGGGGGGGGCCGCAAGCCGTGCGGTTGTTGCGGCAGCCGTGTGTACAATTGCGCACTATGACATCTGAAATATGCCCGGAACGGGCCGGAGGCTAGCAGTGGACGTCAGCACCAGGATCAAGCAGGAACTCGCGAGCGGACCCGTCGTTCTCTTCATGAAAGGCACGCCGGATTTCCCGCAGTGCGGCTTCTCGGCGCAGACCGTCGCAGCCCTCAAGCAATGCGGCGCCACCTTCAACACAGTGAACATTCTCGAAGATCCCGAATTGCGCGAAGCTCTCAAAGCGCATTCGCGCTGGCCGACCTATCCGCAGCTCTATGTCAATGGCGAGCTGGTGGGTGGCAGTGACATCACCCTCGAGATGTTCCGCAGCGGTGAGCTGAAGAAGTTACTCGCCGAGGCCGGCGCCGTCGCCTGACGGAGCGGCGTTGTCGTCGATCGGGCCACCCGTCAGGCCCGCGCGCACCGCGCGCTCGTAGATAGGCCGGAAGTCATTGCAGATGCGGCAGAAGACGTCGGCGGTCACTTCCGCATCGTAGGCCGCCGAGTGCGCGCTTGCCGCGTCCCACGCCAGGCCGGCGCATTGCACCGCGCGCGCCAGCACTGTCTGGCCGTACGCGACGCCCGCCAAAGTTGCCGTGTCAAAGCTCGAGAACGGGTGGAACGGATTGCGTTTGACGTCCGCGCGCGCGACCGCGGCATTCAGGAAATTGAGATCGAAGAACGCATTGTGGCCGACCAGAACGGCGCGCGAACACAGGTTATCGCGGATGACGCGCCGCACTTCCCGAAAAATTCTCTGCAAGGCGTCGCGTTCATCGATCGCCGGTCTGAGCGGGTGATGCGGGTCGATGCCGTTCACCGCGAGCGCGGCGGGCTCCATGTTCGCGCCTGCAAAGGGCACCACGTGATAGCGATGCGTCTCGCTGCGGCGCAGCTCGCCTGCGGGCGTCATTTCGAGGAGGACCGCGGCGATCTCGAGGAGCGCATCCGTCACCGGGTTGAAGCCGCCGGTCTCGACGTCGACGACCACGGGAAGAAAGCCGCGAAAGCGGCGCGACATCGGCGTTGAGCCACCGTCAGCTATTGTCATTGTGGTCGCCCCGCGCGCTGGCGAGGCGCCAGCCGATCGTTTCACCGGCACGATACGGCACGAGCTCAGAGGCCCCGAACGCTATCCGCGCCGGAGCCGTCCAGGCTCGTCGCTGCAGGGTAATGTGCGTCGAGTTGCGCGGCTTACCGTAGAAATCCGCGCCGAAGTCGCTCGCGAATCCTTGCAGACGGTCGAGCCGGCCGGCGCTGTCGAACGCCTCGGCATAGAGTTCAATGGCCGCGTGGGCGGTGAACATGCCCGCGCATCCGCAGGCCGATTCCTTTGCGTGGCGAGCGTGCGGCGCGCTGTCGCTGCCCAGAAAAAAGCGCGGATTGCCGCTCGTGGCCGCTTCGAGGAGCGCCAGCCGATCGGATTCTCGCTTGAGCACCGGCAGGCAGTAGAGATGCGGGCGCAGTCCGCCACGGAACAAGGCGTTGCGATTCTCGAGGAGATGCTGCGGCGTGATCGTCGCGCCGATTCGCGCACGCGCCCCGCGCACGTAGTCGACGGCGACACGCGTCGTCACGTGCTCAAAGACGATCGCGAGGCGGGGAAATCTATCGGCGACGGGCATCAGGACGCTGTCGATGAAGCGCGCCTCGCGGTCAAAGACATCGACCTGCGGGTCCGTGACTTCGCCGTGAACCTGCAGCGGAACGCCGAGTTCCTGCATGCGCTCGAGCGTCGCATAGCAATTCGCGATACGGGTGACACCGGCCTCGGAGTGCGTGGTCGCGCCGGCGGGATAGAGTTTGACTCCACACACGATCCCGCTCGCCCTGGCCGCGTCGATTTCGCCGGCTGGAGTCGAGTCCGTCAGATAGAGCGTCAGCAGCGGCTCGAAGGCTGCGCCCGCCGGCAGCGCCTCGATAATACGCTGTCGATAGGCGCGAGCTTGCTCGACGCCTGTCACTGGCGGTGTGAGATTTGGCATCACCACGGCGCGGGCGAAGCGTTCGGCAGTGAATCGCACCACGGAGCCGAGTTCCGCTCCGTCGCGCAAATGCAGATGCCAGTCGTCGGGTTGACGCAAAGTCAGCGAGTCGGCCATGGCGTGAGAGTGTACCGGATCGCGACGGGCGCGCCGTCACCGCGCACGCGAGCGGCGTGTGGCGAGCTTGCGAACGAGCCGGCCGTCAAGGAGCAGGCCGAGCGTGTAGCGCACGCCAAAGCCGGTGATATCGGTCGTGACATGACCGAGGCCGCCCGTGCGCTGAGCGGGCGCGAGGTCGATGTGCGCCCAGGCGATACCCTTCGGCACAAAGCGATTCAGGAAACGCGCCGCAAGTATGTGATCGGCCTTGCTGTCGACGGAACACTGCAGGATGTCCGCGACGCGGCTTTCCAGGTCCGAATCGAAATCCGCATCCATGGGAAAACTCCAGACTCGCTCACCGCTCTTGACGCCGGCCTCTTCCAGCAATCCGCGCAGGCCCGGCTGATTGGTGAACACTCCGGCATAGCGCTCGCTGAGCGCAGTGATGCACGCTGAGGTGAGCGTTGCGTAGTCGATGATCAGTCTTGGCTTGCTGCGCACTGCGAGGGTCAGCGTGTCAGCGAGCAGCATTCGACCTTCAGCATCGGAATGGATGACCTGGATGGTCGTGCCGTTCATTGCGCGCACCACGTCCTGCGGCTTGTAGGCGTGCGGACCAATCTGGTTCTCGGCGAGCGCGAGCCAGGCATCGACACCGAAGGGCGCTTTGAGCGTCGTCAGGGCGGCAAGTGTCGCGAGCGCGACCGCACTGCCCGACATATCCGTGTGCATGTCGAGCATCGAGCGATGGGACTTGAGATTGACGCCGCCGGTATCGAAACAGACACCCTTGCCGACGAGCGCAACTGTAGGCGCACCGCGCGTGCTTCGCGTGCCCTTCGGGCCCCTTGGACGATAGCTCAGATGCACGATGCCGGCCCCCGCGTCGTGGGCCTGGGTTACCGCGAGAAAAGCGCCGGCTCCGCGGCGCTCGAGTTCGCGCCGGCCGTAGAATCGCATGCGCCAGCCGTGCTGCCGGGCGAGGCGAGCGGCTTCCTTGCGATAGCGGGCTGGCGAGAGGACATTTGCCGGAAATGCCGTCAGCCAACGGACGATGCCATTGGCATGCGCTTCGGCGGCCAGCCGCTGTTGGTCAACTGCCGCCGCATGAAAGACGCGCAGCTCGGACACGAACGTGCGCCGTCTGCCTTTCGACTTGAAGCTCGGCAAGCGATACGCGCGGGCCCAGATCGCCGCGCTTACGGCTTCGATGTTCCGGCTGGTGCCGGCGCTGTCATGACCCACGCACACGACTCCGACGCGGCGCGGGGCCGGATCCTCCAGCTCCCGCGTCATGCGGCCGGCGGTGAGCAAGCGCTCGAACATTGTCGCCGCGCGGGCCACGACGCCAAAGACACACAGCGGCGACGTTGCGCCCGCGAGACGCAGCACGCGGACCGCACCCGCTTCCGCGGGGCGGCGGTCGAGCAGGCGTTGCAGTTCCTTCGCAAACGGGAGCCTGGAAAATTGCGTGCGAACCGCGGGTGCCCCCATGACGAGAATTGCATCGAGCGCCGACAGATCCCCGAGCGTTGGCAGCCGCGCGACACGCGTCGCCCGGATCGGCGCCGCGCGTGGCAGGGCCAGATCGAAGGATGCTCGGGGCATGTTGCTTGACCCTCAAAAATTAAACCCCGATCATACAGCGGCTAACCGCCGACTGAGTTCGCATGGCTGACATCCAGAAGCTCGAAGACCTTGATCCGCTCGAAACACAGGAGTGGATCGAGTCGATCAATTCCGTTCTGAAAGTGCACGGCCCCGAGCGCGCGCACTTCCTGCTCGAGCGCCTGATCGATCAGACGCGCCGCTCAGGCGGCTATCTGCCATTTCGACCGAACACCGCCTACGTCAACACGATCGCCCCGGGGCAGGAACCCGAGTATCCGGGCAATCGGGCCCTTGAGCGCCGCCTCGAGGCTTACATCCGCTGGAATGCCCTCGCCATGGTGGTGCAGGCCAATCGTCAGAGTTCGGAGTTCGGCGGCCACATCTCGACCTACGCGTCTTCGGCAACGCTCTATGAGG
>JBGPLJ010000094.1:0-11275 GCA_041486385.1 Steroidobacteraceae bacterium | reverse complement strand
GGCAGCGTTCCATTCCGACGCCGTCATCGTCTCGAAATCGACCTTGCGCAAGCGCTCGCTGTCGGACCAGCTGAGCGGGGCGACAATTTCGAGACGCCGTGACGCCAGCGAGCGTTCCTCTTCTACCGGCCGCGAATCGTTCTTGAACAGCGCTTCTGCCAGCCGGCGGTTCGCTGCGGCTGGCACGGGACCGGCGGCTCCACCGGCATCGGTTTGCGGAAGCAGCATGCGCATGATCTGTGCAAGGAGATCGGGATCTCTCCAGAAAGTGGCAAAGGCCTGATCGAAGAGGCTGCGATGATCGCCGCGATCGATGAGGCAGGCCTGCAGAGTTGCGTGCAAATCCGCTTGCGAGGCGATCCCCGCGATGCGCAGCGCCTCGAGGGCGAGCAGCGCTCGATCCGTTCCCACAGGAAGTCCGGCCGCGCGCAACACCCGCGCGAAGTGCAACACGTTGTCGGCCAGGTGGCCTTGCGGTCGATCCTGAAGCGTGGCGCTGGGCAGCATCACGCGCCTGCTTTGCCGCCGATCATCGCGACGAGTCGCGCCGCTTCGGAACCCCGCACGCGGGCGATGTCATCCTGGTACTTGAGCAGCACGCCGAGCGAGTTATCGATGGTCTGCGGATCGAGTTCCAGCGCATCGAGTGCGAGCAAGGCACGTCCCCACTCGATCGTCTCCGACAGGCCGGGGAGCTTGTAGAGGTCGAGCTGCCGCAGAGCCTGGACAAAGGCGACGATCTGCCGCGACAGAAACTCGCTCGCGTCAGGCACCTTGCGACGGATGATGGCGAACTCGCGCGCCGCATCGGGGTAGTCGACCCAGTGATAGAGGCAGCGGCGCTTGACCGCATCGTGAATCTCGCGCGTTCGATTCGAGGTGATGATGACGATCGGCGGCCGCGCGGCGGCGACGGTCTTCCATTCCGGTATCGTGATCTGAAAGTCCGATAGCACTTCCAGCAGGTATGCCTCGAACGGCTCGTCCGTACGATCGAGCTCGTCGATCAGGAGCACCGGCGGAACGGCATGCGGCTGCAATGCGCGCAGCAGCGGCCGCGCGATCAGGAATTCCTCGGAGAACAGGTTCGCCGCGATCTTCTCACGCGACTCGCCAGCCACGTCCCCCAGCCGGATCTCGAGCATCTGACGCGCGTAGTTCCATTCGTAGGACGCGGAACTGACATCGAGGCCTTCATAGCACTGCAGCCGGATGAGTTCGCTGCCGAGCGCGCCGGCCAGGACTTTGGCAATCTCGGTCTTGCCGGTGCCGGGTTCGCCCTCGATGAAGAGCGGGCGCTCGAGCTTCAGGGCGAGAAAGACCGCCGTCGCCAAGGGGCGGTCCGCGACATAGTTGCGCGTGAGCAGGAGCTCGAGAGTCGCGTCGATGGATGCGGGCAGCCGGAAGTCCGGGGTCACTTGGGGCTAGCCCAGCGCCTGCAGCACCGCGCGTCGCGTGAGCACTGGAATCAAGTGCGCCCGGTATTCCGCGCTACCGTGAATGTCGCTGTTGAGGCGGGTGGCCGCAACGACGACTCCATCGCAGGATTGCGGTGCGAAGTTCTTCGCCAGCGCATCTTCGAGCGCCTTTACGCGGAACGCGCAGGCGCCCGCGCCGGTAACAGCCACTCGCACCGTCTTGCCAAACTGCGCGACGAACACGCCGACCAGCGCAAACCGCGAGGCGGGCTGCAGGAATTTCACATACGCCGCCCGGTCCGGTACCGGCAGGCTGACGGCGCTGATGATCTCCCCCGGCTTGAGCGCCGTCTCGAACAATCCCTTGAAGAATTCGTCCGCCGCGAGCGCACGGCTGTTCGTATGAATCGTTGCTCCGAGTCCAAGCGCGGCGGCGGGGTAGTCCGAGGCGGGATCGCTGTTTGCGAGCGAGCCGCCGATCGTGCCGCGATTGCGCACTTGCCGATCGCCGATGCCCGACGCCACCTGCGCGAGCGCGGGTATCTGCGCCTGGACCTCCCGCGACTCCGCGACGGCGGCATGTGTTGCCATGGCACCAATGGAAATCGCCTTCGCATCGGCGCGGATCCGCTGCAACTCGGGAATGCCCGCAAGATCGATAAATGCCGTGGGCGCAAGCAGCCCCAGCCGCACCGACGGCAGCATGGATTGACCACCCGCGAGCAAGCGCGCGTCGTGATTGCCGGCGAGGAGTCTCGCGGCTTCCGCGACTGAGGCGGGACGATGATAGGAAACGGTCGACATGATTCGCCTCCTTTAGCGCTTGGCGGCCTGGATTGTCTGCCACACACGGTACGGCGTGGCGGGCATCGCCACGTCGCGCACGCCAAGCCCGGCGAGGGCATCAACGATCGCGTTGATCACCGCCGGCGGAGAACCAATGGCGACGGCTTCTCCGCAACCTTTGACGCCCAGTGGATTGTGCGTACAGGGCGTGCCGCGCGCGGTTTCGACGACGAACTGCGGCAGATCGTCGGCGCGTGGCATCGCATAGTCCGTGAAGCTGCCGGTGACGAGCTGGCCGTCGCTGTTGTAAGCGCAGCCTTCGCGGAGCGCCTGGCCGATTCCCTGCGCGAGTCCGCCGTGCACCTGCCCTTCGACGATCATCGGATTGACGACGTTGCCGAAGTCATCGCACGCGGCGAAGCGATCGATGCGCACGACACCCGTCGACGGATCGACCTCGGCCTCGCAAACATAGGACCCGGCGGGAAACGTGAAATTGGTCGGGTCGTAAAACGCGTTTTCATTGAGACCCGGCTCGAGCTTGTCGAGCGGGTAGTTGTGTGGAACGTAGGCAGCGAAGGCGACTTCCGCAAAGGCCTTCTTGCGATCCGTGCCGACCACGCGAAATTCGCCATTCACGAATTCGATGTCGCTGTCGCCCGCTTCGAGGAGGTGCGCAGCGATCTTCTTGCCCTTGGCGATGACCTTGTCGACCGCTTTGACAATGGCCGACCCGCCGACAGCAAGCGAGCGCGAGCCATAGGTGCCCACGCCGAAGAGAACTTTCGCCGTGTCGCCATGCTGAATGTCGACGTCGTCGAGTCCAATCCCCAGCATCTGCGCAACCACCTGGGCGAACGTCGTCTCGTGTCCCTGCCCATGGCTGTGCGAGCCGGTGAACACGGTCACTTTGCCCGTGGGATGCACGCGCACTTCGCCCGCTTCATAGAGTCCGGCGCGTGCACCAAGCGCACCGGCTATGTTCGAGGGCGCGATACCGCACGCCTCGATGTAGCAGGAGTAGCCGATACCGCGCAGAAGTCCCTTGGCTGCGCTTGCGGCCTTGCGCGCGGAAAATCCTTTGACGTCCGCGATTTCCAGAACGCGCTTGAGCGTTGCCTCGTAGTCACCCGTATCGTAGGTGAGGGCAACGGGCGTCGCGTACGGGAACGTGCGGATGAAATTGCGTCGGCGCAGTTCCACGGGATCGATCTTCAGTTCGCGCGCCGCCAGTTCGACGATGCGTTCGAGGACATAGGTTGCTTCCGGACGCCCCGCGCCGCGATACGCATCGACCGGCGCCGTATTCGTGAAGACCGCCTGCACGCGGCAGTAGATTTGGGGCGTTGCGTATTGGCCGGCGAGGAGCGTTGCATAGAGGATCGTCGGGATACAGGAGGCGAACGTCGACAGGTAGGCACCCATGTTCGCCGTCGTATCGACGCGCAGTGCGAGAAACTTGCCGTCCTTGTCGAGCGCCAGCTCTGCGGTCGTGACGTGATCGCGGCCATGCGCGTCGGTCAGAAACGACTCGCTCCGTTCCGCCGTCCACTTGATCGGGCGGCCGACACGCTTGCTCGCCCACACCAGCGCGCACTCTTCCGCATACAGGTAGATCTTCGACCCGAAGCCGCCGCCGACGTCGGGCGCGACCACGCGCACCTTGTGCTCCGGCAATCCGAGAACAAACGCGGTCATGAGCAAGCGCTCGACGTGCGGATTCTGGCTCGTGACATAGAGCGTGTAGGAGTCATCGCCACGCGCATAAAGCGCATTGGCCGCGCGCGGCTCGATGGCATTCGGAATCAGCCGATTGTTGATGAAGGAGAGTCGGGTGACATGCGCCGCCTTGGCAAACGCCGCATCGACGGCGGCTGCATCGCCTATGGCCCAGGTGTAGCAGATGTTGTCTGGCGCGACGCTGTGGATGGCGGTCGCATTCCTCGCAGCGGTCGCGGTGTCGACGACCGCAGGCAACACGTCATAGTCAACCTCGATCAGCGCTGCGGCCGCTTTCGCCTCGGCGAGGCTATCGGCAATCACGATCGCAACCTGATCGCCGACGTGGCGGACGACGTCCTCGGCGATCACCGGATGCTTGGGCTCCTTCATCGGCGTGCCATCCATGGAAGTGATGAGCCAGCCGCATGGCAGACCACCAATGGCGGCGAAATCCTTGCCGGTGAATATCGCAAGCACCCCGGGTGCGGCATGAGCCGCCGCGGTCTCAATCGCGCGGATCCTGGCGTGCGCGTGCGGGCTGCGTACGAAGCACGCGTAGCTCTGCTGCGGCAAGGAGATGTCGTCGGTGTATTGCCCGGCGCCGGTGATGAACCGGTAGTCTTCTTTGCGCTCGACCGACCGTCCAATCAGACTTGTTCGCGATGCGTTCATTGGCTGACTTATCTCCCTAGCGCCCCATGGCTTTCGCACCGAGCGCGACGGCCTTGACGATATTCTGGTAGCCCGTGCAGCGGCACAAATTACCCTCGAGTCCCTCACGGATCTCGCTGTCGGTGGCATGCGCGCCATGGCTCACGAGATCGAGCGCGCTCATGATCATGCCCGGCGTGCAGAATCCGCACTGCAGGCCGTGGCACGTCTTGAATGCAGCCTGCATTGGATGCAATGAGCCGTCCGCAGGAGTAATGCCCTCGATGGTGGTCACTTCGAGGCCCTGCGTCTGGGCAATGATCATGTTGCAGCTTTTGATGGCACGCCCGTTCAGGAGCACGGTGCAGGCACCGCAGCTTGCGGTATCGCAGCCGATGTGCGTGCCGGTGAGGCGCAGGTGTTCGCGCAGAAAGGTGGAGAGCAGCGTGTCAGGCGGGACATTCACAACTGTGGCCTTGCCGTTGACTTTCAAGCGAATCGGCTCTGACATGCGGCGTCTCCCCGGGACCTAGGTTCGAAGGTTAGCGTCTAGAACAATGCAATTCATCAGCGCGGTCAAGCGGTGCGCTCCTCGGTCAGTTCCAGGCGCTCGATCATCGACTTGCGGATGAGGTACTTCTGAACTTTGCCTGTCACGGTCATCGGGAATGACTCCACGAAGACGACGTACACCGGAATCTTGTAGTGCGCGATCTGGTCCCGGCAAAAGATCTGTATGTCGTCGGCGCTCGCGGTCTCGCCACGGCGCAAGCGGATCCAGGCGCACACCGCTTCGCCAAATCGTACGTCGGGAATGCCGACGACCGCGACATCCTCGACCTTCGGGTGACGAATCAGGAACTCCTCGATTTCGCGGGGATAGACGTTTTCACCCCCTCTGATGATCATGTCCTTGCTGCGTCCGACGATATTGCAGTAGCCCTCATCGTCGATCACGCCCAGATCACCGGTGTGCATCCAGCCCTCGGCGTCGATCGCTTCCGCCGTGCGTTCCGGATCGCCCCAGTAGCCAAGCATGACAGCATAGCCGCGCGAGCAGAGCTCGCCTGGCTCGCCGCACAGCAGCGTGCGGCCCTCGGCGTCGATCACTTTGGCTTCCATATGCGGCTGAATGCGGCCGACAGTCGTCACCCGACGCTCGAGAGAATCCTCGGGCGAGCTCTGAAAGCTCACTGGACTCGTTTCGGTCATGCCGTAGGCAATGGTGACGTCGCGCATTCCCATGCGGTCGACGACGCGTCGCATGACTTCGATCGGACAGGGTGCGCCCGCCATGATGCCGGCACGGAGCGAAGAGAGGTCGAAGCTGTCGAATTGCGGATGCTGCAGTTCCGCGATGAACATCGTTGGCACGCCGTGCAGCGCTGTGCAGCGCTCCGCTTCGATCGCTCGCAGTACGGCGAGCGGATCGAAGGCGGCGGCGGGATAGACGATCGTGGCGCCGTGCACGACGCAGGCAAGGTTCGACATCACCATCCCAAAGCAGTGATAGAGCGGCACCGGTACGCACAGGCGATCGCCGGCTCTGAGGCCCATGCTCGCACCGACAAAGTATGCGTTGTTGAGGATATTTCGATGCGAGAGCGTCGCGCCTTTGGGCAGGCCCGTCGTGCCGCTCGTGAACTGGATGTTGATCGGCTGGCGGCAGTTGAGCGTCGCAGCTGTCGAGCGCAGGAGCGCGGAGTCGTCCGCGGTGATGTCGGTTAGCTCAAACCAGCCCGCGCGGCGTGGGCCGCCGATCTTTGCGACTATTCTGAGTTCCGGCAGTCGCGCAGCGCGCAGATCGCCAGGCGCGCTCGCCGCGATTTCCGGCGCCAGCGTCTCGATCATGCCGACGTAGTCGCTCGTCTTGAACGTTTCCGCCGAGATCAATGCCTTCACGCCCACCTTGTTGAGCGTGTATTCGAGTTCCGAGAGTCGATAGGCCGGATTGATGTTGACCTGGATCAGACCGGCCTTTGCCGTAGCGAATTGCGTCAAAGTCCATTCCGCGCAATTGGGTGCCCAGATGCCGACGCGCTCGCCCGGCACCAGACCGAGTGCCAGCAGCCCCGCGGCCAGGCGTTCCACGCGGCGACCGAATTCGGCAAAGCTCCAGCGGATTCCCTGTTCGCACGAGACGAGCGCTTCGACATCCGGCCAGCGCGCAATCGCCCGTTCGAGCACGACGCCAATGGGTACTTCGATCAGCGCCGGCGTGGTGTCGCCGCGTACGTGGCTGGTTGCGTGCTGCATTGAGGTCTCGATGGATTGCCAAATCGGGTTGGCAATTCTGGCAGCCTCAGCCAATCGCCGGCGCGCGCTCTTCACGCACCCAGGTCATCAGCACGAGGCCCGCAACGAGCAGGATGATCGTGGAGGCGAAGCCGGCGCGCTGACTCTGGAAGAAGCCAGTGAAAAACGTCACGGATGCATGGCCCAGGAAGGCGGTGGCCGTACCCGACAGCGCATACAGGCCGAAGAACTGGCTCATCATCGAGATGGGCGCAATGCGCGCCATCATCGTGCGACTGATGCAGAAAGCCGCGGTGATTGTGATGGCAAGCAGCATGGTAATCGCGAGGTACGCCACTTCGGGCAGAGTCTGAAAATACGGGAACGACCAGAGTACGCCCGAATGAGCCGTGTCGTAAGGCATGAAAAAGATCTGATTGCGCGTGATCGAGACGGCTCCGATCATGCCTATGCACGTGGCGAAGACAACGATTTGAATGGCGCGCTTGGAGCCTACCAGGCCGTCGAGCCAGCCGCCGATCAAGCCGCCCGAGATCGAAAAGGGCGAGAGGATGATGGCAAACAGCAGCAGTGTGGCCAGATCCCAGTGAAAGATGCCGGACGCATAGATACCGGTGTAGGCGAGGATCGCCACCTTGCCGTCGGTGTAGAGCATGCGCGCGACGAGATACAGGCCCACGTTCGAAACCTGACGCGCGCGCTTGACGGTCATCCACACCTGGTTCAAGCCCTGGCGAATCGCCTGTCCGGCTGAGAGTCCGGTCGACGGTCGATCCGGAGTCCACAGCAGGAACGGAATGATGAAGACGACGAGCCAGATGCCCGCGGCGGGCCCAGCTATCCGTTCGTGCTCGTGGGTCGCGGGATTCAGGCCAAAGAGCGGGTGGTCCGGCAACAGGCCGCCCATTGTTATCCCCGAAGCTGGCAATGCGACGCCGAACAGCATCACGAGCAACGCGACGAATGTTCCCGCATTGCCCACCGAAATGCCGATTCCCGACAGGCGGCCGATGCGATCGGGACCCACGATAGACGGCAGGATGGAGTTCTGGAATACATCCGAGAACTGGAAGAGCGATGCCAGGATCACGACTAGAGCGAGAATGGCGTTGACTGATAGTCCGCCCCGGGCCCCCGGCATCGCGTACCACAGGGCAAAACAACAGGGCGCCATCACCGCGATGATGCCCAGCTGCCAGGGTTTTCTGCGGCCCATGCGATCCGAGATGGCGCCAATGAACGGAGCGAGGAGCGCCACGCAAACACCGACCAGTGTATTGGCGAAGCCCCAGGCCTCCTGGCCCTTGACGGGATCACCAACGATCGAGTTCGCGAAATACGGCGGAAAAACGAAGATGTAGACGAGGCTCAGGTACGGCGAGCGCGCGAACTCGACCAGCGCCCAGGAAATCTGGCCGCGCGTATCCGCGATCTTTTCGCCGGTTACAGAGAGGTCACTGGCGACGCTGCGCACATTGATCGGGGATATCGCCGGGTCCGGCGATATCCCCGCCTGCGTGAAGGACGAGGCTCAGAAGCTGTACTTCACGCGCAAGCCGTACTGGCGCGGCGCGCCGGCATAGTAGAGCGTGGCATTGTTCTGAATGCCGGCAACGTAGTGTTTGTCACTCAAATTGGTCGCCCACAGGGCCGCCGACCATTTCTTCGATGTCGGCTCGAGCGTCAGCAACGCGTTCATCAGCGTGCGTGCTTTCAGCGTTTCCAGCGGCGTATCCCACAATGCGGCCTGGGTTTCGCTGATGTGCGAAATGTCGACACGGGGGGTCAGCGTGAGGCCGTCGCCGATCGCAATGTCGTAGGCGAGGCCCAGGTTCCCGGTGAAATTCGGCGAGAACGGGGTTCTCGCGCCCGACAGATTCACGATGTTGTTGGGTGCCGTGCGAAACGGGTCGACGACGTCGCTGAAGTTGCCGAGCTTGCTGTCCAGGTAGGCCGCGCCAACATCCATATGCAAGCCGCCGACGTGCGCCTGTGCACTGAACTCGGCGCCCGCGATGTGACTCTGCGTCTCGGCATTTCTGTTGGTCGGATTGTTGATGCCGGCGAGCGTGACCTCGCTGAAATTCGCCTGGTAGTTGTCGAAGGTCTCGTAGTAGACCGTGGTCTGCGTGCGAAACCGGTCATCCAGGAAATTCGCCTTCCAGCCGATCTCGTAATTGATCACCTGCATTTCCCGGTACGAAAGGAATGCCGGAAAGAGGTTGACGCCACCGGTGATGTGACCTCGGGAAATCAGGCCGTAGAGGAAGTGCTGGCCATTGACCGTCCAGTTCAGGGCGACCTGGCCGTCGACCGAGCCTTCCGCAAGCTTCTGTCTGTCTCCACCTACGTTACCTGACCATGGAAATGAGTTCGGATCGCCGGGATTTGGCGGGGTGCCCCCGAAATTGAGTATCCAGTACGTGAACTGGTCCATCTTGTAGTCGCTGTAACGTGCGCCTGCTTCGAGTTGCAGGGCATCGGTGAAGCTGTACCCGACGTGCGCGAAGACGGCCCATTCGTCTTCCGACTTTTGCCACGGAGTTGTGGCCCACGGATACGCGGGGGGAAAGCCGTTGCCAATAAAGTTGAACCCGCCCTTGTCCCACGTGGGAATGTCAGCCTTCTGTTTCTGATAGAAAGCGCCGACGACCCATTTCAACCGCTGATCGTCGGGCGAGATCAGATTGAATTCCTGGGAATAGATTTTTACGTTGGCCTTGCTCTGGAAATAATAGTAGGCAGGCAGGGTCGCATTCACGTCCAGATTGTTGACGGTATCGACATCCTGATAGCCGCTAAGCGAGGTGAAGGTGAGGCCGCCATCGGCCTTGTACTTGACGTCGAGAATGGCACGCACCGATTTGTCGGTGTACGCGAAATCGGCGTTTTGCGCGAGATCGCCGAGCGGCTCCTCGCCAAATACGCTCGTCGGGTTGCCGCCGAAATCGAGGTCGCTGTAATCGATCTTCAGGACGCTCGAGAGCTTGGCACTTGGCTGCCAGAGAATCCCCAGGCGAATACTGTTGTTGTCGACCTCGCCGGGGTGACCGGTGAAATTGCCGGTGATGGAATGGTAGAACTTATCCCGGTCGTAGTGCTTGTAGGCAAGCCTGAGAGCGAAGGTATCACTGACGGGCATGTTGAGGACGCCGGTGAAATCCTTGGCGCTGAAATTACCGACATCCGCCTGGACACTGCCTGCGAATTGGCCCAGCTCGGGGTCTTTCGTGTTGATGAAGACCGCGCCGCCGGCGGCGCTCTTGCCGACGAAAGTCCCCTGAGGACCGCGGAAGACCTGTACCGAGTCCATGTCGAAGTAGGGTTCGTTCTGGAAATAGCCGGCGAGCGTGGGCGCGCCGTCGCGATAGATGACGACACCCGACGGCACATCGATATCGACCTGACTTCGGCCGATGCCGCGAATATTGAATATGTTGGCAGAGCCAAAGCCGGAGATCGTCACCGCGGGCGCAGCGTACTGGAGTTTGTACAGGTCGCCGACGCCCTTCTGTTCCAGCACATCACTCGTCAGCACGGTGGCCGACGTGGCGACATGCTGCAGACTTTGGGTCCGGCGCTGGGCCGTGACGATGATTTCCTCGAGTTTGTCCGAGGCGCCCGAGCTTGCGGAAGGTGACTGCGCTGGCAGGCCCACGCTGAAGACCGAGGCCACACTTGCGAACGCGAACAGCGACGCGCGATTCCGGAAAGGACTGGACTTTCTCATTGGAGACACCCCCGCTTATGTTGCCAGTTACCTAAAATGCTAACATGTCAGATAGTAGCCGATCAAGAACGCCAAAACCGGGGAACTTCATGTAACACCTGGGCAGCCGTGGCGCTTGAGATGCGCGGAGTGGCTCCGGTGTTGGTGAGTTACGTCATATGAGAGCCGCCGCTTCTGGCGCAGAAAGCGCGAGGAATTCCGACAAAAGTAGTGGTTATGGATGCCGCCAGGCGCACTTGATGCGCCGACAACACGGGCGGGTGCAGTAGCCGTCTTATGGCTGCCAAGCCGTTTTGCCGCTCAGGCGAGGGTAGCGGCGTGGCCGGTACAACCGGGAACTGGAGGCTGACTGACATGTTAAAATCCCGTCATCGTCGTCGGCCGCTTCGCGATTATTGTGCAACTAGGGTGCGACCTGATTCGACCGCGCGCGCTGAAAGCTAGAAAATGCGTGCAAAATGTGCCAACGCGCTGAAATTCCGCCGACGCCTGGATTTTTTGGGTAATCAACAATGATAAAAAGGATGCCGCTCGTAGAATCTCTGGATGACCACTCCAAGTCTGAACGCGTCTATCGCGATCTGCGCCGCCGCATCAGAGAGCTCGTGCTCCTGCCCGGGTCGCAGCTCAGGAAGAACGAAATCGCCATTGAATACGGAGTGTCGCGCGCGCCGGTGAACGAGGCGATCGCACGACTGGCCGACGAAGGTCT
>JBGPLJ010000093.1:0-11315 GCA_041486385.1 Steroidobacteraceae bacterium | reverse complement strand
TTCGGCTTCAGCTGGATGTCGACCAGGCCGCCCTTGCGCTCGCGCTTCTGTTCGAAGAGAGCTGCGCCAATCAGCGCCGGGTATTTCACTCCGACCAGATTGGGGTCATTGCCGGCCGTGCCCGGGTTGACGTTCGCGGCAATCGTTTCGTAGCCGAGGAGTTCAACGCCATCGCGGCGCAGATGCCGATCCTCGGAGAATCCCTGCAGCAGCACGCCGAAGTTTCCGGCGTCGTTCTTCCAGTTGAAGAGCGCGCTCAATTGCGCATCGGTCTTCGACGGCAGTTCTGCGTACACTCCGCCGACCGACGCGCTAAAGGTGAGCGGATCTTTGAAGTCGAGTGGCCGGCGTGTAACGATGTTGACGGAGCCGGCAACACCACCTTCCACGAGCGAGGCCTGCGAGCTCTTGTGCACGACGACCTGATTCACGAGTTCCGACGGCAGCAGTGTGTAGCTGACGCTGCGGCCGACTTGCTGCACTTGATTGAGTACAAACCAGTCGCCGGCGGCCACCTGGTGACCGTTGAGCAGCGTCTGCGTCAGGCTCGGATTGGTGCCGCGCATGCTGACGCGGTCGTTCTCATCGAACCCGCCCTCGTTGGCACTCGCCGAGCTGATGGTGACGCCGGGGACGCGCGCCAGGGAATCGGCGACGTTCTTATCGGGCATCTTGCCGATATCCTCGGCGGTGATGACCTCCACGTGCGAATCCGCCGCGCGCTTCGCTTCGAGCGACTGCTGGTTCGAGTAGCGGATGCCTGAGACAACGACCTCTTCGATCACATCGCTGCTGCCTTTGGCCACAGCGTTCGCGTTGTCCGCAGCGGCGGCAAGCGCGGGATCATTGCGCCCGAAAAGGGCAACGGCGACGGCGGTTCCAATCAACGTCGACCTGCGGATACTCATAAGTCGATTTCCCCTGGCTCTTCTGTTGAGGCGTGCCCGCGTCATTCGCATGGCGCCCGGCACTGTGTCTCGGCCCACAGGACCAATTAAGTGCCAATATAGTATCAGACACGTCAAATTGCTATCCCTCTTTAGTACCATTTGCGCTACAGATTGCGATATCCCTACATAACAACAAGTTAGATAGCTACCCGGGATGTGAAGCGTGACAACTGGTATGATATTGGTAATATAAGTGCTGGCGACCGCATTGCTGAGGAGAGCGAATTGACGTCATTGCCGCTGAAGCTCCGGCCGCTCGACGAATCGAGCAGTCAGCCTCTCTATCAGCAGTTGCAGCGTTCCCTGCGCGATGCGATTGAAAGGCGCCTGCTCTCTCCCGACGATGCGCTGCCACCCGAACGTGATCTCGCCACGGATCTCTCCGTGTCGCGCATCACCGTGCGCAAAGCCATCGACGGACTCGTGAGCGAAGGCTTGCTCGTGCGGCGCCAAGGCTCGGGCACTTTCGTATGCGCGCGCGTCGAGAAGAATTTCTCCAAGCTCACATCGTTCTCCGAAGACATGCGTGCGCGTGGCCGCACGCCGCGCAGCGTCTGGCTGCGCCGCTCCGAAGGCACCGTGACGCCGGAAGAAGCGCTCTCACTGCGCTTGAGCCCCGGCACGCCCGTCTACCGATTCCATCGCATTCGCTTCGCCGACGACGCGCCTATGGCCCTCGAGTACTCGACTGTCCTCGCCTCCTGCCTGCCTGCGCTCGAATCCGTTGAATCATCGCTGTATGAAGCCCTCGAAAAGAGCGGCAATCGCCCGGTGCGGGCCCTCCAGCGCCTGCGTGCCATGCTCCTCAATGCCGAGCAGGCGGAGCTACTCGGCGCCGAGGAATACGACGCGGGGCTCCTCGTCGAGCGCCTGGGTTTTCTCAAGGACGGCCGCGCTGTCGAATTCTCGCAGTCCTACTACCGGGGCGACATCTACGATTTCGTCGCCGAGCTCAGCGCGCCGACGTGAATGTCGAGCCCCGCATGTCGCGCATGTTTGCGGAAGCAGCCGATGCTTCCGCAGCCGTGCGCTCGCAGCTCAATGAGAATCGCGGCCTCGTAGCGCACATCGCAAAACTCCTGCGCGCTGCAAAGCCGCGCGCGGTCGTCACCTGCGCACGCGGCAGTTCGGATCACGCAGCGACGTTCGCGAAGTACCTCATCGAAACACGCATGGGGCTTCTCACCGCCTCCTCCGCGCCTTCAACCAGTTCGGTCTATCCATCGAAAGCGGAAATGGAGTTGGTCCTGTTTCTCGTCATCTCTCAGTCCGGCGCGAGTCCGGACCTGCTCGCAGCGGCGGCAGCGGCCAAGGACGCCGGTGCGCTTGTCATTGCAATGGTCAACGCACAAGCCTCGCCGCTCGGGCGCGTCGCCGATCACACGATTCCCTTGTGGGCAGGCGCCGAGACCAGTGTCGCCGCCACCAAGTCCTACATTGCTTCACTCACCGCTATCGCATCTCTCGTAGCGAGCTGGACAGAAGACGATGAGCTTCATCAGGCTCTCACAGGTACACCGGAGCTCCTCGCCCGCGCCTGGGACCTCGATTGGACGGCTGCGATCGAGCCACTGCGTTCGGCCAACAATCTGTATGTGATCGGGCGTGGTCTCGGTCTCGGCATCGCGCAGGAGGCTGCGCTCAAATTCAAGGAGACCTGCGGCCTGCATGCTGAAGCCTTCAGTTCGGCGGAAGTGCGTCACGGCCCGATGGCCTTGGTCGGCGCCGGATTTCCCGTGCTCGCATTTACGCAGAACGACGCGACACGCGCGGGACTCGAAAGTCTCGCTGCGGAATTGAGCCGCCTGGGCGCCAAGGTCCTGCTCGCCGGTGGCGCTGCCCCTGGCGCCGTGATTCTGCCGACAGTTTCTGCGCACGCGGCCATCGAGCCGATCCTCAGGATTCAGAGTTTCTATCGCCTTGCCAACGCGCTCGCTTTCGCCCGCGGCCGCAATCCGGATCGGCCGCCGCATCTGAACAAGGTCACGGAAACGGTCTGATGCCGACCGCACTCATCAATGGCCGCGTTCTTACGAATGCCGGATTTGTCGAAGGCCAGGCGGTTCTCCTGGAAGGAAACCGGATCGTCGCTGTCGTTGCCGCGAATGATCCGCGCTGCGCGCGCGCCAGCCGTCGCGACCTCGGCGGTAATCTGTTGCTGCCGGGCTTTCTCGATACGCAGGTGAACGGTGGCGGCGGCGTACTCTTCAGTGACGAGCCGAACGTCGATGCCGTGCGCGAGATCGGCCGCGCGCATCGCCGCTTTGGCACAACGGGATTTCTCCCAACGCTCATCAGCGCCGATCTGGAGATTGTGGCGCGCGCCGTGGCCGCGGTTCGTGGGGCCATCGAGGCTGGCGTTCCGGGCGTACTCGGCATTCATATCGAAGGACCTTTTCTCAACGTCGTTCGCAAGGGCGTGCACGATCCCGCGAAAATCCGCGGCCTGGACGAAGGCGCGATTGAACTTCTGACATCGCTCCGTGGCGGCCGCACGCTGCTGACGCTGGCGCCGGAGATGACGACACCCGATCTGATAGCCAAGCTTTCGGCGGCCGGTGTGGTCGTTTCGGCCGGTCACAGCAATGCGACCTACGCCCAGATCGGCGAGGCCCTGCGTAACGGACTCACCGGGTTCACTCATTTGTTCAATGCCATGTCGCAGCTGACAGGCCGCGAGCCCGGCGTCGTCGGCGCCGCGCTCGATGATCCCGACAGCTGGTGCGGCATCATCGTCGACGGGCGCCACGTCAATCCGACGGTCCTGAAGATCGCTCTGCGTTGCAAGCGGCACGACCGTTTCATGCTGGTCACGGACGCCATGCCGAGCGTCGGCGCCGCCGAAAAGTCATTTTCGCTGCAGGGCCGAATGATCTCGGTCGCCGACGGTGTCCTGGTGGACGAGGACGGTACCCTCGCGGGCTCCGACGTCGACATGGCAACGACAGTGCGCAACGCAGTCGAACTTCTCGATCTCCCATTGGCTGAGGCCGTACGGATGGCGAGCCAGTATCCGGCCGAGTTTCTGGGTCTCGGCAGCGAACTTGGGCGGATTGCGCCGGGCTATCGTGCCAATCTCGTGCTCGCCGACGAACATCTCAATGTCATCGACACCTGGATTGACGGACGAACACTCGCGTGACGACCACGCTCTTCAACTATTCCTATCATCAAACGCTGGGCCAGACGCTGAGCCAGCAGGCGTCGAAGCCCGGCTCGGGCGCAAGCACCATCAAACGCATTGTCATCGTCGGCGGCGGAACCGCAGGCTGGATGAGCGCGATGATCCTCGCCAACACGCTTGGCAGGAAAGGCGTCGAGATCCAGGTGCTCGAATCGCCGACTGTGGACATCATCGGTGTTGGCGAGGGTTCGACACCCTGGATGAGAGGTTTCTTTGACAGCCTCGGCATCGAGGAGTCGGAGTGGATGCCGGAGTGCAACGCCACGTACAAGTGCGGGATTACCTTCGACAAGTGGTCGACGAAGCCTGGCTTTGAAAGTTACTTCCATCCATTCGCGTCGATGCTCGATAACCTGACGATGACGCAGTTCGTCCACAATGCCCAGGCTCGAGTGCGGGGCGCGGATGTACTGGCGCATCCGAATCGCTTCTTTATAGCAACGCGCCTGGCGGAGCAGCATCTCGCACCGATTCCGGCGGAGAGTTTCCCCTTCGACGTCTGGTACGCCTATCACTTCGACGCCGTGCTCCTCGGGAAATATCTGCACAGGAAGGCGCTCGAGCGCGGCGTCAAATACAAGAGCTGTCACGTCACGCACGCGAATCTCGATGAGCGTGGCGACATTGCTTCCGTTGCCACCCGGGAAGGTGAAACGATCGCGGCCGATTTCTTTGTCGACTGCACCGGCTTTGCCGCGCTTCTGACAGGCAAGGCGCTGGCAACGCCATTCGTGAGCTTCGCGGAAAACCTCTTCAACGATTCCGCGGTCGCTCTGCCGACGCCGATGGATCCATTCATTCCCTCGCAGACGGTCTCGACCGCCATGAATCACGGCTGGGCGTGGAAGATTCCGCTGGCGAACCGTTATGGCAACGGCTACGTGTACAGCTCGAACTTCTGTTCGGCGGACGAGGCCGAGAAGGAACTTCGGGAGAGTCTCGGGCTTCTGGATTCAGACACGCCGGCGAGGCACCTGAAGATGCGCATCGGCCGCGTCACGCGGCATTGGAACCGGAACTGCCTCGCGGTCGGTCTTGCGCAGGGCTTCATTGAGCCGCTCGAAGCGACTGCCCTCCTCTTCGTTCAGAAGACGGCCATGGGGATCGTCGAATATCTCGACCAAGGCGACTGCGGCGAAGCCGCGCATGAGCGCTTCAATCAGATGCTCAATGATCATTTCGAAGGGGTGCGCGACTACATCGTCACGCACTACAAGACGAACTCCAGGACCGACACCGAGTACTGGCGCGCGAACGCGGCCAATCTCAATATTTCCGAGCCTCTGAAGCGCCTCTACAACCTCTGGATGTCAGGGAACAGCATCGCGCCCGAGGTCGGCAGCCAAAAGATCGGCAAGGCTTATCCGGTCTTTTCCTGGTACTGCATCATGACCGGCATGGGGATCTTTCCGGATGCAAAGGATCTGCGCCCGGCGAATCGCGACGAAGGCAAGTTCAGCCTCGCGGAAATCGATGATCTGCTGGCCCGCAGCGCGCGCAACTTCCGCGATCAGCGCGCGGTGCTCGCCGCAATTCCCGCGAAACGCAAGAACGAGTCGCTGCAGATCTATTTCTGGTAGGCCGGTCGCGCAACGTGGCGACGAATGCCTGCCAGCGCGAATGCGGTCGCCGCCATTGCGATCGCGATCAGCCCGAAGAACGCCACGCTCCCGGCTACGCCCAGCGCTGCTGATCCCGCATACGCGCTCGTGATCGCTCCGCAGCGGCCAATGGTGGCAGCGGCGCCAACGCCGGTTGCGCGCACTTCCGTCGGATAGATGTGGGCCGCCAGCGCGTACATCGTCGTCTGCACGGCGTTGATCGCGCCGCCGGTCAAGCCGAGCATCAGCAAGATGCCGGCAACGCTTGCCGCCGCATTGATCTGCATCGCGCTCATCGCGAGCGCGCCACCGATCGCAATCAGCGCGACCACGAGCATGATGGTCCTGGACCCAAGCCTCTGAATGAGAAGCGCGGCGATGATCGCGCCTGCCACTCCGCCCAGATTGAAAACCGAAAGACCAAGATTCGGCAGCGTAACGCCAAGGCCTGCCTCGCGCAGCATCGTCGGCAGCCAGTTGAAGCCGAGATACACTGCGAGCAGGCAGGCGAAGAAGGCCGACCACAGCAGTAAAGTGTCGCGACGATAGGCAGGCGTCAGCAGCGCACGCACCGAGGCACGGCGCACTGCCTGCTCGCTCGGGTCAACAAACGCAGACGCGGCGGCAACCGCACGTCCCATCCTCGCGAGCAGACGCTCGAGCTCGGGCCAGCGCGGCCGATGCCGCGTGAGATAGCGCGGCGATTCGGGCAGCACCAGCGCAAGCAGGACGGCGACTGCAACCGCTGCGAACCCTCCCAGCGTGAACAATGCCGGCCAGCCGCGTGCGGCCAGCACATGTGCCGCAACCAATCCAGCGATCGACGCGCCCAGCGGGACGCAGACGATCGTGAGTGTGATGGCGAACGGCCGATATCTTTGCGGTACGTACTCCGAAGAGAGAGCGCTCGCATTCGGCAAGGCACCGCCGAAGCCAAGGCCCGCGACAAAGCGCAGGATTGTGAGGCTTACGAGGCCCGTTGCGTGCGCAGAGAGCGCCGTCAGAACGCCAAGAGTCAGGACGCTGCCGATCAGGGCACGGCGCCGGCCGAATCGGTCGCCAATCATGCCGCCGATGACGGACCCGCAAGCCATGCCGGCGAGCCCAAGCGCGATGACCGGCGCGAAGGCACTGCGCGCGAAGCCCCAATCCTTCATGAGCGCCGGAATAGCGACACCCAGCACTTGAATATCGACGCCGTCGAAAATGATGGCGAGCGCCGCCAGGGCGACGACGAACTTCTGAAAGCCACCCCAGTGTCCCGCGTCGAGGACTCGACCGATGTCGACCGGTTCGGAGCCGCCGCTCATGCCGCACCGAACAGCCAGGAGAGGAGTGTTCCTGGGAAATCAGGCGATCGATTCGCTCCGACAGTACACGCCATGAATGCTGCGCCGTCACTCGCGAGGGCGCCCGCGTGGACTTCCGAAGCAACCGCTCCCGCCCACGCGGCGCCGCTATTGTTGATGCGCCTCGCGAGCTCTGGTCCGTTTGCGCGCTCGAACTGGTGCGTCAGTCCGGCAATGCCGCGACCGTCGTGCGTGCCTTCGTAGAGAACTCTCAGCCCCCGAGCCGCCGCCATGGCGCGCGCAACGACGGCATCCGACTGCGTCGTGAGTCCGGCGATGCGAGTCGCGTTGGCGAGAATCATGCGCGACGGCGCCTCGTACCAGAGCCGCACTAGATTGCTCCGCGCTGGCAGCAGCGCCGTACCTTCTTCCCCCAGGACGGCGGCAAATCGTCGCGCATCTGCGTAGCGCTCATCGTAAATCACGGCATGGATGCGCGCGCCGCGAGGCGCTGCATGCCACGGCGCCGTACCAAGCGCCCAAACACCGGCAACCGCAATCGAACCTTTCACGAACGCACGGCGCTGCATGGGATCCCCTCTACTTCGAGTCCGGGTGTTTCGGCTTGGCGTGGGACAGATAGCTCGCGATCGCATCGAGATCTGTGTCGTTCACTTCGACACGCGTGAGTGCAGGCATGCTGTTGCGCCCCTGGCGCACGATGGCGCGCACGTAATCCGCGCGCAAATCCGCGCGCTCTGTGAGCAAGGCATGGTCAGCGCCAAGCCGTCGTCCGAGCATGATCGTGCCCGTGTCGTGCTCGAGGTGACAGAGTCCGCAACGCGCGAGGAACAAGGACTCACCGGGATTCGCAGCGACAACCGCGGGCTTATCCTCGGCATGGACGCACAGCGCCGTCAATGCCGCCCACAGCGCGCCGGCCCAATAGCACCGCCTCACAGTCACGAGCGGCTCCCCCGATAGTCGCGCGGCCAGATGCCGTTCTTGCCGGGCGCGAGAATGCCGTTCGGATCGAGCGCGTCCTTCACCGTCTCGTTGAGCCGCATCATCATGTGATGGTTGAAGTCGAACGTCTGCGCCACGTCGTCCATGAACTCGACGTGCGTTCGATATTCACCGTACCCCTCGCGCGCCGAATCCGCGATCAGCGTCTTGAATAAAATCCGCGCGCTGTCGGTCATCGCCTTGTTATCGCGGTCATAGACGATGATGTTGACGTTGTTGATGTGGCGCTGGCCGAGCGTGAACGATGTGTAGTAGTCGTGGCCGTACTCCTCGAAACGCGCCTTCATGCGGCGAAACTGCGCCAGCGCGAGTGCGCCATCAGGGGGCATCACGGGGGAGAAGCCGATATGCCCGCCGCGGCCGCCGCGCCAGTTGACGATCTGCAGCGCGAGCACGCTCGGCACCGGCATCCCGGACTTCTCCAGCGGGTCGCCGCGGCGCCAGCTGTCGAACTGCAAAGCTTGTTTCAGATGCGGTTCGAGCGCCGCGCGCACGATGCGCGAACGCGCCTCGACGACGTCTGGATGACCGTAAAGACTGATGCCGAAGCTCCACCAGCCGACGCCGAGCGAGTCCATGATCGCCTGCGACGCGCTATCGGGAAGCGCGCCCTCGCCCTGAAACCATTTGTCACGCTGGGAGACAACCGCGGCATCGTGCAGGTAGTTGCCGAACACCATGTTGTTGTCGATGACGTTTTGCCGGCGCAGCTGCGCGAGCTCATCGATCGCCCAGGAAATGTCTTCCGGTTGCGGCAGGCTCACGCGCGCGCGCATCGTCGCCGCGGGTTCCGGCATCAACCACAAGCCCATCTTCGTCACGATGCCGAGATTCGACTGCACGAACATCTGATCCCAGGATGGGCCGAAACCGTATTGATAGTGCTGCCAGCTGCGCGTATTCGTGAGGGCCCCGGTGCCAGTGCGAATCAACTCCGCGGTCGGCAGCACGACTTCAAGGCCACAGATTTTCGCGGTGTTATCGCCGTAAGGCGTATAGCCAATACCCCGTTCGAGCGCGTTGCCGACGACGCTCCCCCAGGCATTGCCGGGCACCGACATCCAGAGCGGAATCTTCTGGTCGCGCAGATAATTGAACAAATCGAAAAAACCCACGCCCGGCTCGATGAGGCAGTGCGCGTACCTCGGATCGACGTCGAGAATGCGATTCATGCGCCCGAGGTCGAGCACGACGGTGCCGGGCATGCGCGGTGCAGCCGCGCCGTAACCGAGATTCTTGCCACGCGCGACCGGCCAGAGCGGAATCTTCAGTTCGTTCGCGATGCGGACGATCGCCTGAACTTCTTCGACAGAATGCGGTGCCACCGCGGCAGATGCCGGGTGGTCCGTGCCATCGCCGAGCGCATACGCATCGAGATAGGTCTCGCGGTCCAGGTCCGTTGCGAGCACCCATTGCTTGCCAACCACGCCCTCAAATCGCGCGAGCGCCTGGTCAAAGGCCGCTGGCGTTACCAGTGAGGGGAGTACCAGTTTCAGGAACGCTCCGTCAGCCGCTCTTCAGTTCCGCGGGGTCGATCGGCAGTTTACGCACGCGCTTGCCCGTGGCGGCAAAGATAGCGTTGCAGAGCGCCGGAATCGCGGGCGGCAATGCCGGCTCGCCGAGGCCCGTCGGCGAGTTGTTGCTGCGGATGAAATGCACGTCGACCGGCGGCGCCTGATGCATGCGCAGCAACTGGAACTCGTGCAGGTTGGTCTGCATGGCACGGCCTTTCTCGAACGTGATGGCCTGCCCCAAGGCCTGCGCAAGACCATCGAGCACAGCGCCCTGCGCCTGATTTTCCGCTCCCGTCGGATTGATGACCTGGCTGCCCACATCGCCCGCGACCCATACCTTATCGACCTTGACGCCGCCATCCGCGGCGACACTCGCCTTGACGACTTCCGCGAAGTAGCCGAGGTGGCTGTAGTAGAAAGCCACCCCCATCCCGCTGCCTTGCGGCAGCTTGCGTGCGGTCCAGCCCGATTTTTCGGCGACCAGCGTCAATACGTCCCGCATGCGTCCGGTGTCGAAGCCCGGCAACTTGCCGAATCTTCCAGGCGGTGCCGGCAACACGCGCCGCTCGCCGAGAAGGGCCAGCAGAAACTCGACGGGATCGACGCCGGCCGCGTGCGCAACCTCATCGAGAAATGATTGAAAGGCAAACGCGAGACCGTTGCTGGCGGGAGCGCGCAATGCGCCGACCGGCACGCCGAGGGGAATCAGCGAGGCACTCAACTCGCAGTTCTCGACGAAGCGCGCCGGAAACTCGGTCGCCTGCAGCGCAGCGTTCGCCGCGAAATTGTCGTTGGCGCCGAAACTGATGAAGTGATCGCGAAATGCGATGAGCCTGCCGCTGCGATCGAGCCCGGCCTTGAAATGATGGAATCCCGCCGGCCGGTAAAAGTCGTGTTGCAGATCCTGCGTGCGATTCCAGAGGAGCTTAACCGGCACGCCGGCCTGCCGAGCGATGGCGGCGGCCTCCACCATGAAGTCGTTGTTGAGGCGCCGGCCGAAACCGCCGCCACAGCGGGTCATGTGCACGGTGACGCTCGACTCCGGCACGCCGAGCGTGCTCGCGACCAGCTGCCGGCCGTTCTGCGGAGTCTGCGTCGGCGCCCAGATCTCGATCTTGCCGTCGCTCACCAGCGCGGTGCAGTTCTGTGGCTCGAGCGTCGCGTGCGCAAGGAACGGATAGGAATAGGCGCCCTCAACGATCTTTGCCGCGCCCGACAATGCGCTCTCGACATCGCCGTCAAAGCGCACGGACTTGGCGGGCGGCTGTTGCGCGAGGTTGGCGGCCGCGCGCGCATAGCCTTCGCTGCTCTCGCTCGACGTCGCGCCTTCATCCCATTTGACTGCAAGCTTCTCGAGCGCCTTGTTGGCGAGCCACCAGCGGTCGGCGACGATCGCGACGCCGTCGAGGAGTCCGTCGAGCGCCGTGCCCCCTTTGACGATGAAGGCGTCGCGCACTCCCGGCTGCGCCCGAATCACATCGAGGTTCGCACTCACCACCTTGCCGCCAAATACCGGACACTTCTCGAACACGGCGTAGCGCATGCCGGGCACCGTGACGTCGATGCCGAAGAGCGGTTTGCCGGTGACGACCAGCGGGCTGTCGATGCCGCGCACCGACTGACCGATGATGTGAAAGTCCTGCGGGTCTTTCAGTGTTACCGACTTCAAATCGGGCGCCGGCAGCGCCGCCGCCTTTGATGCAACCTCGCCGTAGCTCAACCGGTGTCCGGTCGGCTTATGCGTTACTACA
>JBGPLJ010000092.1:0-11412 GCA_041486385.1 Steroidobacteraceae bacterium | reverse complement strand
TGCGAAGTCGCCGAATTCGTAGCGTGCGTGTGAGGCGGTCATGAGCGACGGGACGCCAAAATCAGAACAACTCAGAACTTTTCAGCGATCGGCCAATGATTCTTCCATGGATTCCGCTCCACAGTCACGCCCGAAAGGCCAACTACCAAGGCTGACTGGGGGAATACGATGATTTCGCTACAAACTGCGGTCCGAACGCTCTCTATTTATGTCCTTTTGTCGCTGGCAAGCACCCTGCTCTGGGCCGACACGCCGGCGAACAGCACAGACTCCGACCACCAGTGCAGCGGTGAACCTTGCGCTGCGGTATTTCGAGGCATATTCGCTTTCCTTGATCGTGACCTGTTTGGACTCGACGGCAACGGCCGTTCGTGCGCCGACTGCCACATGCCGCTAGAGCGCTTCCAGCTCACGCCTGCGAGCGCAGAGGCGAGGTTCCAGCGACTTGAACGGCGGCGCGAACGGAATCCTCACGCCGACGATCCGCTCTTCCGGCCGATCGACGCCGATGACTTTCGCAGCAACGGCGTCAATGCCGCCGACTTCAGCAATCTGCGCGAGAACGGCCTGATCCGCATCGTGTTTACCCTGCCGCCGAATATCAAGCTGATCGACCCCGCGACCAACGCACCCTCGTCTGAGACCGTGGTCGACGTCTGGCGGATGGTTCCCAGTGTCAATAATGTAAAGCTCACCGGTCCGGACGGCCTCAACCCATGGCCGCGGGGCCCGAACCCCTCGGGTGGATACCAGCTGGATGGGCGCTTCACCACGCTTCAGGATCAGGCGCTGGGCGCCCTGCTGGCGCACGCGCAAATTCAGAATCCACCCGAACAACGGTTGCTGGACGACCTGACTTCGCTGCAACGGGTGCTGTTCACGAGCGAGCGCGTCCGTGCGCTTTCGGATGCGGTGAGTGCGGGCACGCTGCCCCTGCCCGATGCAGATCCGCCGCTGAACGCACTGGAAACCCAGGGCAAGGCCGTGTTCGTACGCTCGTGTGCGCAATGCCATGGCGGCCCCGGGCAATCGACACCGCAGCCCCCGGTCGTCCGATTCCATGACATCTCAACGCAGTGCCCGCGGCCAGTCGATACCGTGACGCCCGCTCGCTTCAACTTTGACCCCTGCCCGCCACGTCTCGCCCGGAACGCACGGACCTATGAAATTACGCTCCCAACCGGAGCCAAGATCCGGCGAACCAGCTCTGATCCAGGCCGTGCCCTGTTGACGGGGTTCGCAGGCGTCGGAGCCCCCGCGGCCGACGACTGGAACAAGCTGGACATACCTGGCCTTCGAGGAATCAGGAACACCGCGCCGTACTTCCACAACAACAGCGCAGACACGCTGGAGAAAGTGCTCGATCACTATGACGAGTTCTTCAAGCGCGTGCGGGTGGTCGCCCCGCCTGGCGTCGTTCCGCCGATCTTGTCCACGGACGGGGTGAATTTCGACCGCCCACCGACACCGGAAGAGCGAGCGGCATTGCTGGCCTACTTGCGCAAGCTGTAGCAACAAGCTGCGCTACTCAAGGGAGTAGCGCAGCTCTTCCGCGACGATAGTTGCGGATCCTCGGAAGTCGAGGCGCGCTTCGGTCCATACTTGCTTGCCTTATGGTCAGCAGTCTCAAGACCCGGTTTGCCGGCTTCGCTGCCCTCTCTGGATTGCTTGCCGCTGGATCGCCGGTCGGCGCTGCCGAGCTGACTACGCCTGCGGTTGTCGTCACGGCAGAAAAGCGCACCGAGAACGTTCAGGACGTCTCGCTTGCCGTCTCGGTGGTGAGCGGCGCAGACCTCGATCGCATCAACGCACTCGGTATTGCCGATCTCAGCCTGGTGATCCCGAGCGTTACCTTCAATACCGGCCGAGAGCTTCGCGACAGCTCCATTCGCATTCGTGGAATCGGCACGGATGTGTTCGCCGCGGGCATCGAGCCGAGCGTCTCCACCGTCATCGACGGCGTCGTGCTTGCGCAGCAGGGATCGTTCTTCAGCGATTTGGGCGATCTTGAGCGCGTAGAAGTGCTGCGCGGACCCCAGGGAACGCTCTTCGGCAAGAACTCCTCCGCGGGCGTGATCGCCTTCGTTACCCGGAATCCCAACTTCGATACGTTCGAAGCAAGCTCGAACGTGCTCCTCGCCGCCGACAGCGAGTACCGCGTGAGCGGCGTGATTTCTGCGCCGTTATCGCGGACATCGGCATTGCGTCTGGCCGGGTTCTATCGTCAAAACGACGGTGTCGTGACGGATGCCAATACCGGTGCGACCTATAACAACGTCGCGGCGTACGGTTTCCGCGGCAAGCTTGAGTGGCGGCCTCGGGACGCCGTGGATCTGCTGGTCGGCATCGACGGTCAGCGCTTCGATTCGAACTGCTGCGCGCTGCCGGTGCGGGTAGCGAGTACGAATCCCATCGTGCCGCGCACGGGCATTGCGGTTGGGCCGCTGAATGACCTGGTCGCACTCGGGGGCACCAACGTATTTGCAAAGCAGGAGAACTACGGCGCCTCGGTCACGGCCACTTTCGGCTTGGGCAACTACTCCCTCACCTACATCGGTGGCGCCCGTGAGTGGACAGCCAAAGGGGATTTCGATGTCGACTCGACGCCCGCCCACATCGTCACCTCGAACTTCAATACGAGCGATGCAAAGCAGATGTCGCACGAACTGCGCCTCGTCTCTCCGCTATTCGGTCGGGCCGACTATGTCCTGGGTCTTTTCTATTTCGACACCGATGTCCGTCAGGCTCTCAACCGCCGCGGCACGCGGATCAATCTCATCACGGCCATCAATCCCGACGGCACTGTGCAGGCCCCGCCGGGCTCCGAGCTGGCGCTCGTCGCCACCACTACGATCAAGACGCAGAACCTCTCCGCTTACGGACAGGTTAATTTTCGCCCCGTCGATCGATTGACGCTCACCGCAGGCGCCCGCGTGATTGCGGAGAAGCAGGATCTGGACTTCTTCCGTCCGCTGCCGAGTCCATTCTACGGTCTCGGCGCGTTCGGGCCCGTGACGGCCCACTACTCGGATGACGCGACGATTGTGAGGGCGGCTGCGCGTTTCGATTGGACCGACGCCTTTGGTACCTACGTGAGCTATTCGACCGGTTACAAAAGCGAAGGCATATTCAACTCACCGGCTCTTTCACCAGTTATCTTTGCCGCGCTGCCCCTCGATGCGGAGACTTCGCAACTGTGGGAGATTGGCCTGCGCTCGCAGTGGCTGGACAAGCGGCTCACGTTGAATCTTACGGGCTTCCTGACGAAGTTCGAAAACTACCAACAGCAGGCGTTCGACGCTGCACTCGGCATCTTTGTCGTCACCAATGCCGGCGACGTCCACACGAACGGTGTCGAGTTGGAGCTCGCCTACGCGCCTTCTAAACGACTCTCGATCTCCGGAGGTGTGACGTATCTCGACGCGGGATATGACTTCAATACGGGTCCGTGTTACGCGGGCCAGACGCCCGCGCTCGGCTGCGTGGGTGGCCGCCAAGATCTGAGGCGCGGGTCGTTTGTGAACGCGCCGGACCTGCGGTACACGATCTTGGCCCGGTACACTCAACCTCTGTCGGCGGCGTCCCAGGTTTACGGCCAGATAAATTTCCGTTGGCAGGACGACGTCCAGTTTGCCTACGACCAGGATCCCCGCTTCAATCAGCAGGCCTACGGCATTGCCGACTTCAAGCTCGGCGCGTCGATTGCGGGCGGCCGCTATGACGTGTCGGCGTTCGTGAAGAACGTGTTCGACCAGCAGTACGTCTCGAATGTCGTCGGACAGGGCCCAGCCGGTGGAGGCGCCATCGTCAACGCAATCCCGCGGGACTTCCACAGATACTTTGGCGTCGAGTTGGCGGCGAGATTCTGACGGGACAGTGCCAGTGGTGAAGGCGAGCCACTCCTGTGATTTCGGTCCGAACAGCGGGAAAGGAACGACCATGAAGAGATTGATGATATGTCTGTCGCTGTGTGCGGCGTTGCCAACGGCACTGCTTGCCCAGGAGACAACGGCCCAGACGACGCTCGCGAAGGTGCGAGTGAACGGCGTGGAGCTGCACTACGTCGACCAGGGAAGTGGGGTCCCGGTGGTCTTCGTTCATGGCGGCTTGGAGGACTACCGGTCGTGGCAAGGACAAGTCGAGACCTTCTCGAAGCGCTATCGCGTCATCGCGTACAGCCGCCGGTACAACTACCCCAACTCCCACGCTGCTCCTGAGAGCAACTACTCGGCATTGGTTGACGCGGAGGATCTGGCCGCACTCATCAAGAAGCTCCATCTGGCGCCCGCGCACATCGTCGGCGTTTCCTATGGCGCCTATACCGCCCTGCTCCTCGCTGTGAGACATCCAGCGCTCGTGCGGTCTCTGGTGCTGTCCGAACCGCCACTGCTGCGCTGGCTGCCCGAGATGGAGGGAGGTAAGCCACTCTTCACCGATTTCATGAACAAGGTTTGGGACCCTGCGGCCCGCGGATTTCGCGAGGGAGACGAGGCTGGCGTAACAGCGGCCGTCGACGGCTTCGGTGAGATCGGCTACTCGGGTACCGATCAAAAGATGACGTTTGCCGCGCTTCCGCCGGAGGCCCGGTCCGTTCTCCTCGAGAATGCACCCGAGTGGAGAGCTCTGACGATGTCGAAGGATGCCTTTCCAGCGGTGCCGCTCGACGCCGTCAGGAGCATGAAGGCACCGACGCTGCTGCTTAGTGGCCAACGCACCCTGGAGCTGAGCAAGGTGATCGATCCGCAGCTCGAGCGACTGCTGCCGCATGGCGAGCGAGTGATCATTGCCAACGCAACGCATGAGATGTGGAGCGAGTACCCTGAGAAATGTCGCGATGCGGCTTTGGCGTTTCTCGCAAGACACTGAACATGAGTGGCCGGCCTCGGCCTGCTTCAGCATACGAACGCGGTTGACAGAGCAGTCGCTCGCGCTGACACTCGTGTCGGCAGCGGCACAAGCGCGTAGCGCGGAGTAACGGCGATGGGCGACAAGATCACGGTTCATGATCCACGCGGTTTCCCACCGAAGGTCACTGGTAAGCGGCTCGCGAATCGGCTCGAGCGTCTCGACGGCAAGGTCGTGTACCTGATCGACTGCCTGTTCGAAAACTCGGACAACTTCATGGTGCAGCTCGGGGAGTGGTTCGCCAAGCACTTGCCGTCCGTGACCACGCGCATCATCAAGCCGCGCGAATGCTGGATCGACGACCCGGACATGCGGGCGACGATCGCGGCCCAGGGCAATGCCGCCATCATCGGCGTCGGACTCTGAAGCACCTGTTGCCCCACGGTCGTGGGGTTTGCTCTGGCCCTCGAACGGCAGGGGATTCCCACCGTTCCGGTGAGCACGCACGTCTTCGCACGGCTCGCGAAGGCGACGGCGCTTGCCGAGGGCATGCCCACGGCACGCAACGTCTTCGTTCCCCAACCGGTCGTCGGCCGTTCGCCCGCGGAGCTGCGCGCGTACATCGACGGCGTCGACCCGATCTTGAAGCGCCCCTTCATGCAGGGTGTGATCGAAGGACTGACCCGGCCGCTCGGCGTGGAGGATTTCAAGGACGCGAGCTTCGAGCGCAACATCCCGCGGCTGCTCGAGCCCGAACGGGAAGACAATCTGCAGGAGCTGTTCATACGAAACAGTTGGACCGATTTTCTCCCGATCATCCTGCCGACGGAGGAGCGCGTCGATCGCATGCTGACTGGCACGACGCATGCGCGTCACAAGATCGTCGGCCGGCTGCAGCCGACAGCATATCGCGAGAGCTGGGAGTTCGATGTCGAGAAGGTCGCGGTGAATGCCGTCATGGCCGGCGCGCGGCCCGAGTACCTGCCGGTCATCCTGGCGATGGCCGCGAGCGGCATATCGGCGCGCTCGAGCAGCACCAATTCCTTTGCCACGATTTCGGTGGTCAACGGCCCGATCCGCAACGAGATCGGCATGAATTCCGGCATCGGCGCGCTGGGTCCGTACAACCACGCCAACGCGACGCTTGGCCGCGCTTATGGCCTCTTGAGCCAGAACCTGCAGGGCGGATCGGTACCGGGCGACACGTACCTCGGCACGTTCGGCAATTTCCTGAACTACTCGGCCTGCTTTCCAGAGGCCGAGGAACGCAGTCCCTGGGCGCCCTTCCACGTCGACGAGGGCTATCGTGCGAACGAAAGCACGGTCAGCATCTTCTTCGGCGGCTGGTACACGCAATCCGGCTATGGACCGCGGGAGACGTGGAAAGAGAAGTTCATCCGCTGTCTGACGGCGGATCACTTCAGCCCGCCGCTGATCGTGATGGACCCGCTCGTGGCGCGCGGCTTCGTCGATCTGGGCTTTACCAAGCGCTCGCTGATCGAATGGTGTGCCGAGAACGCACAGCTGTCGGCGCGCGATTACTGGGACGACCAGTGGGTGAGCACTCTCCTACGTCCTCTCGGCGTCGCCGGCATCGAGCCGCATGCGAGCAGACTCAAGGCAGCGCCAGACCAGAGGGTGAAACTCTTCACGGCGGACGACATCAAGATCGTCGTCACGGGCGGCGAGACGCAGGCCGCCTTCAAGATGTTCGCGGGGCGCCTCCAGAGGCCGGCACCGGGAAATTTTCTCGGCGGCAATGCAATCAATATCATCGACGAGTGGCGCTGACGGTCGGCAACGTCGCGTCAATCACTGAGTGCGATGGCATAGGGCAGGCTCCCCGCCGGGAACGGTGAACCGCTAACGGCCGTCAATGCGCCGCTGGTGGCATCAATGGCATAGACAGAGATATCGCTCGAGCTCACATTGGCCACATAGGCGAACTTGCCCAAGGGATCAACGGTCACCGACCATGGCGCGCTCCCCGCCGGAAACGGTGAGCCGCTGATGGCCGTCAATGTGCCGCTGGTGGCATTGATCGTGTAGGCCGAGATGTTGTTCGAGACTTGGTTTGCCACATAGACAAACTTGCCGAAGGGATCAACGGCGACCGAAATCGGACCGGTTCCTGCCGTAAACGGTGAGCCGGTGATAGCCGCTAATGCGCCGGTGTTACCTACGACCGTGTAGGCCGAGATGCTGTTCGAGTTGGCATTCGCGACGTACACAAACTGGTTGGAGGGATCGATAGTCACCGAACGTGGACCGTTGCCGGCCGCGAACGGTGAGCCGCTAACGGCCGTCAACGCTCCGCTGATCCCTCCGGTGGTGTGGTCAATGGCGAAGCCGGAAACGTTACCATCCCCTTGGTTCGCCACATAGGCGAACCTGCCCAAGGGTTCAACACTCAACGAGTACGGCGCATTCCCTGCCGCGAACGGTGAGCCGTTAACGGCTGTCAACGCTCCGCTGCTGGCGTTGATCGTGTAGGCCGAGACGTTGCCGGAGTTGCCATTCGTCACATAGACAAACGTGCTGGAAGGATCAACGGCCACGGCAAACGGGACCGGCCCGGTCGCGAACGGCGAGCCGCTAACAGCCATCAACGCTCCGCTGGTGCGGTCAATCGCGAAGGCGGAAACGTGACCATCCCCTTGGTTCGCCACATAGGCAAACTTGCCGGAGGAATCGATGACTACCGAATACGGGACGTTCCCCGCCGGAAACGGTGAGCCGCTGATGGCCGTCAATGCGCCGCTGGTCGCATTGATGGTATAGGCCGAGATGTTGTTCGAACCACCATTCGCAACATAGGCGAAACGGCCGGGATTGGTCGTGCACGTCACCGCGATATTCGTGATATTCGCGTTGCCAATTGTCCCCATCCCGTTCGTAAGGACACAGGTCTGGGACGGGTTCGTCGGCTGAGACGTGACCGTGAGGTTGTAGGCCGTGGCACTCGTAAAGCTGCCCCCGATCAAATTGGGGTAGGTTCCGTTGGCCGCAGGCCCGATTGACGATCCGTCGTTGACGCCGTTGTTCCCCAGCGCAAGCCTGGATCCGACAAGACCGCTCACGGTTCCGCCGAGCGTATAGGACGGCGGGCCGCAGAGGGTACAGCCATCGCCTCCTCCGCCGCAGCCGGTCAGTGTCAGTACCGTGAACACGGCGGTGAGGAGACCATGCGATGTGTTCATGCTGGACCTCCCGCAACGCCGCCCCATAACCCGATGAAGTCCACGAGTGACGTCACGCCTCACCGAGATTCATTCACAGGTTGTACCCCTTGATAGCAATACTCCCATCGCCACGCAGGGTCAATTCGCTGCTCCGCCGAACCGCGCTGGCCTGACTTGGGTTTTCCGGACACTGCCTACAACGATCTTGCCCGTTCGAACTCCGCTGGGCTGAGTGGGGACAGCGACGCTGAACGCCGCGCCCGCGAGGACTTTCCGTCGATGTTGAGCGATGGGATGGCGGGCCGTTACCCTCTCATCATTCTCGAGGTCCAGCGCGAAAATCCGAGGTTCCAACAAGCCTTCGAGCAGCACCAGGTTCCGTTCAACGTTGGCCTTGAAGTCAGCACGATCGACACACTCAAGCACTACGTCGCACGCGGACTTGGGATTGCGGTGATCACGGGATTCGCGGTCACGCAAGAAGATCACGCGCGCCTGGAAGTTCTGACGATTCCCGCAGAATTCAATGCTGCTACTACTTACGGCGTTGTGTTGCGACGTGACAAGCATCGCAGTGCTCTGCTCAAGAGCCTTCTGCGGGTATTGACGACGTTCGACCAGCAGTGATGAGCGGGCAACAGTGCAGCGAGAGGGAGCTCCGAATCCGGCACGCACTACAAGTAGAAGTGCTTCGCGAGCCAGATTGATCGAGCATTGGTCAGACACGCGTCGTACACGACGAAGCCATGCGGCCAGAAGCCTGTCGGTAAGCCATCGCGAAGTTGGCGGGATGCTTGTTCAGGCTGGAGCTTCTCTCTCGTTTCGAGAAAAAGCTTCAGGTAGAGCTGCCCGGCCTCGCTCTCGAGGGCGAGGTCATGCAAGAAGTCCCGCTTGGTCTCCAACGCATCAAGGTCGCCGTTGCTATCGACGAGGCTCAGATCTCGGAGAATCGCGAGGCCAGGTCGATGCTCCGGTAGGGCTGTGGACCCAATCCCGTACGCCACGTCCAGGATCCCGTACTTCGCGATCGCAGTGGCACGATGGTGCAAGCCGGGGTCCATAGTGGTCACGTCAATCGGAACGTATTCCTTCACGGCCTCGAGGATGTCATCGAGCGCGGTTTCCACGCTTCGGACCTGCACCCGCTTGCCGACGAGGTGATCCAGGGATACGTACACAAGGGATCGATGAAGTCGGCGAAGGATGGAAAGAGAGGGCCCGCTCATCGGTCGGTCCGTAATACGTGCGCGCTAGTCCGACGGGTCATTCGGTTCCTCGCCGCCTATGGCCGAATCTCGATCGGTGTTCCGTCCGGCACTTTTCATCGGTGCCGCTCTCGAAGTGCGCATCAGCCGGTCCGCGTAAGTCTCATTAATGAAGAGATCTTTAGACTGTCTTCAGATATCACTCGAGAAAAGCCACGTCCACACTTGACAATATGCACCGCATTCGCCGTGCATCCGGGCCGGTTGACCGTTCGTCGGACGTCATTTTCAGTGCTGATCTCATCACATTTTCCCCGTCGCGGGCTATCTACGATGTGTGCCGTCGCCACGCATCCGCACAGACCACGATGTATTCAATTCGCAATGCCGCTCTCGGCTTTTCGCTCATCGAGCTGATGACTGCGCTCGCAGTCGCGTCAGTTCTCCTGGTGGTCGGCGTGCCGTCTTTCCGCTACGTCACGAATGCGAACCGAGTAACCGGCGAGATTAACGGCCTTCTCGGCGACCTCCAGCTCGCACGCTCCGCAGCGATCGAGCAAGGCAGGCCGGTGACGATTTGCCGTTCCGTGGACGGCGCGACCTGCGCCGCGGCGAACACGTGGCAAAGCGGCTGGATTGTCTTCATGGACGCGAACGGCAACCAGACAGTAGACGCCGGTGAATCGCTGCTTCGCGTACAGCAGCCCATCGCGGCGGGCGACACGCTCGTTGCCAGTGGCAACATTGCGGCCGTCACATACAACCGTGAAGGCTACGCCTTCGGGCTTCCGGGCACCGTGACAATGACGTTGCACGATCAAACGGCAAACTCAGTGTGGACACGCTGTCTCGCAGTCTCGATCGTTGGGCAGCTCCAGACTCAGACCGTTGGCACCGGAGCTTGCCTGTGAGTCGCGCTCTTACCCTGCGAGCCGCGCGCGGCTTCAGCCTCGTCGAGGTTTTGGTCTCGATGGTCGTTATCGCGGTGGGGCTCCTTGGCATTGCGAAGATGCAGGCGCTCGCGTATTCGAGCACCGGAGTTTCCAGCATGCGCTCCCTTGCGGCGCTCGAGGCATCGAGCCTCGCCGCTTCCATGCACGCCGATCGCGCCTATTGGGCGGCGGGTGGCGTAGTGCCCGCGACCATCACTATCACCGGCTCCACAATTTCGGATGCAACGCTCGCGACAGTAGCCGACTGCACGACCGCCTCGGGTGTCAACCCACCGGATTGTTCGGCGACAACAACGGCTGCGTACGATCTGCAGCAGTGGTCCCAGGCCGTGAGTGCCTTGCTGCCAAATCCCGTGTCGACCATTACGTGTACCAACGTTGTCGGCACGCCCGTCAATTGCACGATTCAGATCCTCTGGGCCGAAAAGGCCGTGGCAGTGAATCAGCAAGGCACGAACTCAGCCGCGATGCAGGCCCCAACTTACGTGCTGTACGTCGAACCATGAACACGCAACCGCGACAACTGATTCAGCCCTCGGCAGCAACGCAGCGCGGGCTCACGCTGGTCGAGCTCATGGTCGCGATGGCGATCGCGCTGTTTCTGCTGGGCGGTCTGCTGACGATCGTGCAGAACACCCGCAAGACGTTCGGCGCCCAGATGCAGCTCGCGCAATTGCAGGACAACCAGCGCCTCGCAATGACGCTGCTCGGCGATGTCATTCAGGCGGCAGGCTACTTTCCAGATCCAACGGTCAATACGCTTGGCGGCACGTTGCCGGTGGTCGCGAGTGCATACCCTTTGGGCCCGTTCCCGACGGCAGGTCAGTCGATCACCGGCACCACTTCCGTCGCGTTGGCGGGCGACAGAATCATCGTGCGCTTCATGACCGCGCCCAATGACGGACTCATCAACTGCACGGGCGGCTCGAACACGTCGGCCGCCAACGCGGTCTACACGAACGCTTTTCGGGTGGCCACCGTGGGCGGCATCAGCTATTTGACCTGCGCGTTGAACAACGCCGCGGCGGTGCCCCTCGTGTCGGGCATCCAGACCCTGAAAATACTCTATGGCGTAAAGACAGATTTCACCGCCGACAACGGCGCGGTCGATAGCTACCTGAAGGCGAGCGAGATGACTGCGGCAAACTGGAACAACGTGATCTCGGTAAAAGTCACGCTCACGTTCCTCAACCCGCTTGCCGGTCAGCCCAATCAGCCCGCGACGAT
>JBGPLJ010000091.1:0-11650 GCA_041486385.1 Steroidobacteraceae bacterium | reverse complement strand
GGCGAGCGAAGCGCCCGCCGATGTAAATACCAGCCGTGTTCCGAACGTGGCATCCAGCCAGCGGCCGATCGGACCCTGGATGCCAAAGACCAGGAGCAGCGCGTAGCCAACAACCACCGGCGGCAACACGAGCGGCGCGTGGACGACCGCGTCGAGAAGTGTTCGTCCAGGGAAGCGCTTGCGCACCAGCAGCCATGCGACGCCAAGCGCAAGCGGCAATCCAATTGCGACTGCGCGGGAACCAACGACAAGGCTCGCGCTGAGCGCCTGCCAGGCACCTGCGCTCAGCATCGATCTTCAAACGGGTAGTGACCCGGCTCGGGCAGAAAATTGTTGACGAGACCCTCGATGGCCGAGGTTCCCATGCGCCAGCGCGCCTCGACAGAACCCGCGCCGATATGTGGCGTTGCGATGAAGTTCGGCAGATTGAGGAGCGCGTCATCGGTTGCCGGCTCGATGGCGAACGTGTCGATAGCCGCCGCCGAAATGCGTCCATCTTTGAGCCGCTCGCCGAGCGCCCGCTCATCGATGATGTGCCCGCGCGCTGTATTGATGAGAACGCAATCGGGACGCAAGCGATCGAGCACATCCGCGCTGTAGAGGTTGCGCGTTTTGTCGGTCACTGTGAGGTGAATCGAAAGCACTTCCGAGCGCGCCAGCAGCTCATCGAAGCTTACCGGTGTTACATCGTGGCGCGCATAGAACTCCGCGTAGTCCTTGATATCGCAAGCGAGGATCTCGCAATCGAACGGCGCCAGGAGCCGGACAAATTCCTTGCCGATCTCACCGCACCCGTGCACGCCGACGACGCGGCCCGTGAGCTGACGCCCCATGCGCCCGAGCGGCCGCTCGCCGGCGCGCATCGCGCAGTTCGTCGCGATCACGTGGCGCAACGCCGCGAGCGCAAAGCAGAGCGCAAGTTCCGCTACCGAGCGTTTGTTGACGCCCGGCGTCCAGCCGAGCCGAACGCCATGGCGCTTCATCGCAGCGGGATCGATCTTGTCGAGGCCGACGCCGAGCTTGGCGACGACGCGTAATTCCGGCAGCGCCGTCAGTACCCGATCATTGATGCGCTCGAAGGAGACGATCGCCGCGTCGTAACCCGTGAGGTAGGCGATGGTCTCCTCCTCCGTGCGAAAGTACGGATGCCCTTCCGTGTTGACCTTGCAGTCGGGATAAGCTTTGCGCAGCAGCTCCACAAGGCCTGCGTGCTGAGCGAAGGAGATGGCTGGAACGGCAACGCGCATGCTGCGCAGCTCAGGAGCGAATCAAGTCACTAAGGACGGCGCGCGCGCGCTTGCTGGAGGACATGGCTTTCCTTTACCGATCGTTTGGCGTTGTTGGTTTTGCTTTGCGCTCCCCGGCCTCATTATACGTAGGCGCAACATTTGGACGAGACCCTTCAAGGAGAGCCCTCGATGTCCGTGCCGCAGTCCGACGAAACCCTGGACCCCAATGACTGGCAGCCCTTGCGGGCACTCGCCCACCGGGCTGTTGATGACGCTTTCGACTGGCTTGCCTCCGTGCGCGATCGCCCCGTCTGGCAGCCGACGCCTGCTTCGGTCATCGCAAGATTTCATCAGCCGCTGCCGCGTTCGCCGCAAGGCGCCGAACAGGCCTACCAGGATTTTCATGACTGGGTACTGCCCTATCCTATGGGCAATGTGCACCCGCGATTCTGGGCCTGGTACATGGGCAACGGCACGGCACTCGGCGCGATCGGCGATTTTCTCGCCGCGATCGTCAATCCGAACATGGGTGGCGGCAATCACGTCGCGAATCACGTTGAGAGCCAGGTCATCGACTGGTGCAAGGAGATTGTGGGGATGCCGCCCGAGTCGAGCGGCCTGCTGGTGAGTGGTGGATCGGTCGCCAATCTCGTCGGCCTGACCGTTGCGCGCAATACGGCAACCGATGTGAACGTTCGGGCCGAAGGCGTACGTGGTCTGCCGGCCGAGCTGTCCTTCTACGCCTCTGCCGAGGTGCATAGCTGTGTGCAAAAATCAGTTGAGCTACTGGGCCTTGGCAGTGGCTCGCTGCGCAAAGTGCCGGTGAACGCCGCCTATCAGATCGACCTGGCGGCGCTCGAACAAATGATCGCGGAAGATCGCAAGGCCGGTCGAATTCCGGCGTGTGTGGTTGGCAATGCCGGCACGATCAATACGGGTGCCGTGGACGATCTGGACGGACTCGCGGATATCTGCGAACGCGAACAGCTCTGGTTTCACGTCGACGGCGCCATAGGTGCCGTGGTCGCGCTGGCGCCGCTTCATCGTGAACTCGTCGCCGGCATCGAACGCGCGGACTCTGTCGCTGTCGACCTGCACAAGTGGCTGCATGTGCCATTCGAAGCTGGATGCGCGCTGGTGCGCGACCGCAGCGCGCACCGCGCGGCATTTGCGCTGACGCCCGAGTATCTCGAACGCACCGAACGCGGCCTGGCGAGCGGCGCTCTCTGGTTCAGCGAATATGGTGTGCAGCTCTCGCGCGGATTTCGCGCTCTCAAGGTCTGGATGTCGTTCAAGGAACACGGGCTCGACAAGTTTGGCCGGCTCATCGACCAGAACATCGCTCAGGCGCACGAGCTTGCGGCGCTGGTGCAGGCACGAGCCGAGCTCGAGCTGATGGCGCCGGTCGTTCTCAACATCGTCTGCTTTCGCTATTGCCCCCCCGCAATGGCGGAGGAAAAGCTCAACAAGTTCAATGAGGAGCTGCTGATCCGGCTGCACGAGAGCGGGATCGCCGCCCCGTCCTATACGACGCTCGGCGGCCGCTACTGCCTGCGCGCGGCCTTGGCGAACCACCGGACCGTGTCATCCGATCTGAAAATGTTGATTGATGCAGTGATCGAAATCGGGGCTGAGCTGGCGCGGCGGGAGGCCTGATTTCACTGGCAGTTGATTGACGCGACCCGGGGTCTGCTAATTTGTGGCCCTGCAAAGAGCGGGTTTCCATAGAACGTTCCGGGGGACACCATGGCCCAGAAAGCGACCAAGAAGAAGGCAAAGAAGAAATCGAACCAAGGCCAGGCGGGCCGCACAGCGGTTGCCAAAAGCAACGACGCGGGGCTCAAGAAGCAGCTCGCCGAGATCACGCATCGGTTAGGCACGCTCGAGGACGTCATCGAGATTCGAAATCTGCAGCACCAGTACGGCTACTACCTCGACAAGTGCATCTACCGCGAAGTCGTCGATCTCTTTGCCGACGACGGAGTGGCGCATTTCAACGGCGGCATCTATCGCGGCCGGACCCAGGGCGTGCATCGCCTTTACGTTGAGCGTTTCGGCAAGACATTCGTCAATGGAAAGAACGGACCGTTGCCGGGTTTTCTGCTCGATCATCTGATTTTGCAGGACGTCATTCACGTCGCGCCCGACCGCAAGACCGCAAAGGGCCGCTTCCGCTGTTTCATGCAAGCCGGCGTGCACGAAACCTCCGAGGCGCCGATGGCGCAAACGGCTCGCAAGAACAATCTGCCCTTGGCCGCATGGTGGGAAGGTGGCATCTACGAAAATGTCTACGTCAAGGACGGCGGACGCTGGAAATTCAAGCTCCTCAACTACAACCCGCTCTGGCATGCTGACTTCGCGACGGGCTGGTCACACAGCCGGCCGAACTACGTACCCGCCGAATCGGAACTCTATCCGAAGAACCCAGCGGGTCCAGACGCGCTCCTGCCGAAGCGACCGCTTTGGCCAGACACCGACGTTGTGCCGTACCACTACCCGCACCCGATCACCGGCAAGGTCTGGCGGGCGTGAGGTTATACCCCCTCACCCCAGCCCTCTCCCCCTGAAGGGGGAGAGGGAGCGACATCAATTCCCTCTCCCCCTTCAGGGGGAGAGGGTTAGGGTGAGGGGGCCAGCTTTTCGCCCGGCACCCACCAGCCATGCACCTGTCCGAACGTGCGAAACGGTAGCCTCACCGTAGCGATCGGTCCGGCGGCAAGCCGTGTGGCGTCCAGTACCACGAGATCCGAGCGCCCCTCGAGCAGCCGATTCGCGATGCCGACGAGGTAGCCGTCGCCCTCCGGTGCGTTGGAACGACGCGGCACGAAGCAACCTTCCTGCAGACCCGAAACGGGACCGACGAAGAAGCTCTCCGTCTTGCGCGTCGTCTGATCGAAACGCGTATAGCAGTTGAGCGGACGCATCGGCATCTTCGCCAGCCGTTCGTCGAACGGTCTCGCGTAATCGGTTGTCGGCATGAAGCCGTAGCGATACGGAACCGAGTGATAGCGATCGTCCTGGCGCGGCAGGACACCCGATTCCGGGAACAGCACCTGCATGTCGTACGTGTCGCTCTTCTTCGCAAGGTCAATGGTCAGGCGCGTCACTTGGCCCGCGGCGCCGATCGGATCGAACGGCTCGCCGTGCAGATTCGGAAAGAATGGAAATTGGTTCTTGTGCGCCATGTCCATGTCGACGTGCACCTTGTCGCCGTCGGCGAACGTGCCCATCACGTGGGTGGCGCAGCGCTCGGGCCCCTGGTACCAGCGCAGGTCCTTGCCATCGCCGCCGCGACGCATGACTCCGAACCAGGTTGGCAGCGTCGAATCCCACGCGAAATGCACGCCACCGCGTTTCATCTGCTCGACATTGGTCGCCATCGGAATGACAAGAAAACAAACGTGGCGCGCGGTCACCGCGAAGTCATGGACCATGCCGACGTACGGCACCTTGCCCCAGGCTTCCCAGTTGATATTGCCGCGTGCGTCAGCCGAGTAGACGTAGAGATCATCGCTCATCTCGCCCTTCGCCTCGTAGCCGAAGCCGACCAGCTCACCAGTCTCGGAGTCGAGCTTTGGATGCGCTGTGTGGGTGAGCGCGCGGTACTTGCCGCCAAAAAGGTAGTAATCGTCGAGCGTCTCGAGCGTATTGGGATCCATCGTGACCGGCGGGCTGTCCTCTTTGAGGAGCAAGAGCTTGCCGTGGTGAAAGAACGGCTGGGTATTCGCCGTCCCGCGACTCAACTTGCGCTCGGCCACGACTGCATCATCGGTGTATGGATTGCGGTACATGCCAAAGAGCGCGCGGCGTGCCTCGGCCTGCGCCTTGAAGCGCTGCGTGCGAATGTAACGACTCTTGTAGTCGACGTGGCCGCGCGCAAAGCGAAACATGCTCACGTGGCCTTCGCCGTCGAAGGGAATGTTGTTTGGATACTTCGGCGGGTATTGGTAATCGGGTCCGACGCGGTAGAACGCGCCGTCAAGGTCAGACGGTAGATCGCCCTCCACCTCGCAATCCCGCAGATCGATTTCGGCTCGCGAGGGCGCATACGGACCCTGGAGCATTGGATTTCCGGAGAAACTGACAGCCATCGCCTACCTCGCTTATTGCAGCGTAAATGTACACGGATCGATGGCTGTTACACAGCGGCCTGCAGGTGCGCGCTACGGTCACGATATGAATCCCAGGCCCGGCGCAGCCGCTCAAGCGCCTCGCGTATATCCGCTTCACCGGCACCGAAGGCGAGGCGCAGGAAAGCGTGGCCACGCTCCCCGACACAATAGGTATTGCCCGGCAGCAGCATAACCCCGTGACGCAACGCGACCTGCGTAAATGCGGTCGTGTTCGCTTCGCCCGTGTCGACCCAGAGACACATGCCGCTCACGGGCTCCAGCCAGCGCCAGTCGGGAAACAGACGCGCGAGTTCGGACTGCAGAAGTTTCCTGCGTTTGCGCAGCTCGGCGCGCCGCAGCGCGCGCGCTGCGCTCACTTCATCGATCAGATACTCCGCGGCGAGTTGCTGAATAGGGGAACTCCCCATATCGGAGATCAGCCGCAGGCGGGCCGCCGTGTCGATGAGCGTGCGGTTCGCGCGTAACCAGCCGATGCGCAGCCCGCTCCAGAACAGTTTGCTCAGTGAGCCGGCCAGCCACACCGGGGCCTTGCTCACGAATGAGGTTACGGGAGGCGGTGGCAGCTCCGGATCGATCACCAGATCCGCAAGCGCCACGTCCTCGAGCACCGGGATCTGCCAGCGATCGATAAGACGCGCGAATCGCCGCCGTGCCGCGAGCGGCATGATGGCGCCCGTGGGATTCTGGCCGGTCGGGGCGAAGTAGACGAGTTGCGGCCGATGCCGCTCAACCGCGCGCGTCAGCGCCTCGAGATCGATGCCATAGGCATCGACCGGTACCCCCTCGACCCGTGCGCCGCTCTGCTCGAACACGTCGAGTGCGCCGAGATAGGTCGGCTCCTCGACAAGAACTGTGGCACCCGGTCGGAGGTATAACTGCGCCACGAGCGCGATCGCCATCTGCGACCCCCCGGTGACGAGCACCTCGTCCGCGCGGCTCGCAAATCCGCCGTGGGAAAGATGCTCCGCGATTTTCTGCCGCAATGCCGGCGTACCCGCGGGCGCCATCCCATGACCCTTGAGGAACACGCCGATCGTCTTCTGCGCACGCGCGAGCGCGTCACGAACGAAGGGTTCGAGCGCCGGCATGGAACCGATGGCGAGTGCAGACGACACCCGGTCGCCCCCGTCCGGAAATTGCAGAGCCAGACGTATCGCGGACAAATCACGCGGCGCGAGGGATCGCTGCGTGGCGCGCGTCAGCAGAAACGTTCCACTGCCGTGCCTGCGCTCGATCAAGCCGCGGCTGGCAAGGCCTTCATAAGCCGCGATCACGGTGGTGCGGCTTACGCCGAGAGCGCGCGCTATGACCCGATCGGGAGGCAATGCCTGCACCTGCGGCCACGCGTCGCGCTCGATCAAGGACTCCACGGCCTGCGCAAGCCTGTGCTGCAGGGTGCCGTCGCGCGCAGACCAGTTGCCGATTGCGCGCGTGAACTCGGCGAGTTGGGTGAAGCGTGCCATAGAAGACCACTTGTCTGGCAAGTGGCGCTTGTGCCGCTTGCTGCAAGCACTATGTTGATGCCACCAGACCAGCCTGCACAACAGGTATTACCAAGTGGTATGAATGTATGTCAGCCCGACCACAGCTTCAGAGCGGTGCCGATCGATATATTGTTCGCGCAGCCACCCTTACCGATGCGCCGCTTATCGCATGCCACCGGCGCCTGATGTTCGAGGAGTTGCGCCATGCAACCGGCGACGCGCTCGAGCGCGTCGAGACTGACACTCGCGCGGCACTGGTCGGGCTCATGTCCGACGGAACCTACCGCCACTGGTTCCTGGAAGATGCTGGCCAGGTCGTAGCCGGCGGTGGAGCCATCCTGGTTCCGTGGCTTCCCATGCCGCAGGAGCCGGTGCTCAAGCGCGTCACCGTGCTTAATGTCTATACCGAGCCGAGCCATCGCCAACGCGGACTCGCCCGCCGCGTCATGCGATTCATCATCGACTGGTGCCGCGACGAGGGCCTCGCGTGCGTGCAATTGCATGCAAGCGATGCCGGCCGGCCGCTCTACGCGAGCCTTGGATTTCTCGCGACCAACGAGATGCGCCTCGCGCTCTGAATTTCGCTCTCAGGCGAATCACACGCCGCGGCTGGGCCTAGAATTGGAGGCTCCTCATCTCCCCGGAGTGATCTGTCATGCGCATTTCGCGACGCCGTGTTCTCGGTGGCGCCCTCGCTGCCGCAGCAATGGCTGGTCTCACGATTGCTCCGCCCGCCCGCGCACGGTCAAATCCCCGGGCCTTCGTGCTCGTGCATGGGGCCTGGCACGGCGGCTGGTGCTGGCGGCGCGTCGCCGATCGACTCACAGCGCGGGGCCATTACGTCACGGCGCCGACGTTGACTGGCGTCGGCGAGCGTTCGCATCTCGCGAGCGACGCCGTCGATCTCACGATGCAGGTGACGGACGTCGTCAATGAAATCAAATGGAAAGATCTCGACAATATCGTGCTCGTCGGACATTCCTACGGCGGCATGGTGATCTCCGGCGTCGCCGAGCAGCTGCAGCCGCGCATTGCGGCTATTGTCTATCTTGACGCGTTCCTGCCGCTGGACGGCCAATCGCTGTCGGATCTTCTGGGCCCAAACGGACCGCACTGGCCGGAACATCTGGCGCTGCCGATTCCCGCCGAGGCCTTCAAGGTCAATGAAAAGGATCGCGCCTGGGTCAACGCCAAGATGACACCGCACCCGGTCAAGTGCTTCACCGAAGGGCTGAAGCTCACGGGCGCGTATCAGAAGGTCGCGAAGAAGCTCTACATTCGCGCGCTGGCATTCGACAACCCGCCTTTCGATACTGCGCTCGCGCGCTGCAAGGCCGACACCTCCTGGCAGACAGCCACCTTGCAATGCGGCCATGACGTGATGGTTGATCAACCGGCGCAACTGACCTCGCTGCTCGTGAAGATGGCTTGATGTGAGCGACGTAAGAGCTTGCCACTGGCCCTACGATCGCGACAGGGGTGCGACTTGGATTAGCATACGGCGGTCACGACACACGAGAGGCGCACGGCCATGAAGAGCAGCAATCGCCATCCGGAGCTTGCGAATTTTCTTCCCGCCACGGAATTTACGCGGCGCGAAATACTGGTGACGGCGCTGGCCGCGGGATTTGCGCTCGCCGTTCAGCCGATCGGAGCTGCAACGATAACGACGGACAGCAACGGACTCATTGCCGGCGAGATCAGGATTCCAGTCGCGGACGGAGAGATCCCCGCATATCGGGCACTGCCCGCAAAGGGCAGGAAGCTTCCGGTTGTGCTCGTGGTGCAGGAAATCTTCGGGGTACACGAGCACATCAAGGACATGTGCCGGCGCTTCGCCAAGGCCGGATATCTCGCCATCGCGCCGGAGCTCTATGCGCGCCAGGGCGACGTCTCGAAACTCACCGACTTCAAAGACATCCTGCCAATCGTGGCCGCAGTGCCGGATGCACAGGTCATGTCGGATCTCGACGCGGCAGTTGCCTGGGCCAAGGCTTCCGGCAAGGGCAATGTGAAACATCTCGGCATCACCGGTTTCTGCTGGGGCGGTCGAATTGTGTGGCTCTACGCCGCGCACAGCACCGAGCTCAAGGCAGGCGTCGCATGGTATGGGCGCATTACGGGCACGACCTCGGACTTGCAGCCGACCTACCCGATCAACGTGGCGAATCAACTCAAGGCACCGGTGTTGGGACTCTACGGAGGACTCGACAAGGGCATCACACAAGCCGACGTCGAGCAGATGCGTGCTGCACTGACCGCGGCTAAATCAAAATCCGAGATCGTCGTGTACCCGGAGGCGGAACACGGATTCAACGCAGACTATCGCCCCTCCTACAACGCGGCGGCGGCGAAGGATGGCTGGAGCAAGGCGCTCGCGTGGTTCAAGAAGAACGGCGCGGCCTAGCCGCCAGTCACCTGGCCGGTATCGGCGCGACGAATGCCAGCCGCGTCGCCTGAAATTCCGGCAGCGCTTCACAACGCGTCGCCAAAGCACGAATGGCGGGATACGGCGCGCGTTCGGGCGTCAACGCGAGCGCATCGGTCAGATACGTGAAGATACAGGTCACGGTGATATCCGCCTGCGTCAAGCGATCGGCAACTAGCCACTTGCCCTGGCCGCGCGCTTGGCAGATGCGCTCGAGCTCCCCAAGCGCGCCTTGCATCTGCGTTCGGCAACGCTCAAGCCAGGGTTCGTACCGCTTTTCCTCCGGCCGGAACACGTACTCATAGACCTGGGCGACGCCCTTCTCGACCGCGCCTGAGGCTATGGCCATGATATGGAGCGCCTTGCGGCGCTCGTTGCCCGACCGCGGCAGCAGCGCCCGTTCCGGACCGGCTAGCTCATCAAGATAATCGAGAATCGCCGCCGACTCGACGAGCGCCTCGCCATTATCGAGCACCAGCGCCGGAACCCGGACGACCGGATTGAATTTGGCGATACGGTCGAAGTCCTTGCCGACCGACCAGTTGTAGTGCTCGAAGCTGAAGCCGAGCAGCTTCATGCTGACCGCCACGCGGCGCACGAACGGAGAATCGAACATGCCTATGAGGATCATTGACTCGCACCCCTTGCGGCAAAGTCGGTGTCGGCTGCAATATTCTCACACCCCCCACGCGTGAGGAGTCGTCATGAGCAAAGGCATGGATCGGAAGAAAGAGGGCCTCAAGAAACCACAGAAGACGCTCAAGGAAAAGCGCGCGGAAAAGAGAGCCAAGAAGGCGGGCGGCGGCGGCTGGTCGCCGACTGGCGGACCCGGCACTCCTTAGTACGAGGCTGGCAAACGCTCACAAATCCTTCCTGCGCGCTGACCCGTCGCGCAGCGCGTCACGCGCCGCCGCGTTGCGCGGTTTGTTGACTTCGCTATGGCGAGCGAGAGCAGCTTTTCCCTGAAGGACGAGCCGTTCCTGGGTCTTGTGCGTGTCACGCCCCGAGTCCCAGAATGCGGGCTCAGGAGGACGCATGAAAATCACGCACGCTATTTCCGCTTCGCTTGCACTCATTCTGTGTCAGGCCGTCGTCGCTGCCGACAACGATGGTCTCGTCTTGCCAAAAGGATTCCAAGTCACCGTTGTTCACGAGGGCGTCGGACTCGCGCGTCACATCGCGATCCGCGACAACGGCGACCTCTATGTAACAACGCATCAGTTTTCCTTCCTGCCGGTCGACGCGACCAAGCGCATCGGCATCGTGGCATTGCGTGATACGAATGGTGATCACAAGGCAGACGTCGTCCAGACCTTCGATCCCGATTTCGACGGCACGGGTGCCGTGATCTATCAGGGCATGTTGTACGTATCAGACGACGTCGGGGTCTATCGATTTCACTTCGATGGCAATGAGCTGATTCCGAAACAACCGCGCGAGACCGTCATCGGTGGATTTCCACTCGAACGCACGCATGCCGACAAGACCTTCACGTTCGACAATGAGGGCCACATCTACGTCAACATCGGCGCGCCGACGAATTCCTGTCAGCAGCAGGATCGCGCGCCGGGTTCGCCGGGCCAGAACCCCTGCCCCTACCTCGAGCATTACGCCGGCATCTGGCGTTTCGACGCGACGAAGCTCAACCAGACGCCAGCTGACGGCACGCGCTACGCGACGGGACTGCGCAACTCGATCGCGCTCAACTGGAACACGGACGTCAACGCGCTCTATTTGACGATGCATGGGCGCGACCAGATCGATACGATCTTCCCGAAGATCTTCAGCGCCGAAGACAATGCCGAGCTCGTCGGCGAAGAATTCCACCGCATCGTGGAAGGCGCGAATTACGGCTGGCCCTACACTTTCTTCAATACGCGGCTCAACGCGCGCGTGATCGCGCCCGAATACGGCGGCGACGGCAAACGGCGTGCTGAGGGCGGCAAGTATGCGACGCCGTTACTCGCGTTCCCCGCGCATTGGGCACCCGATGATCTGCTTTTCTACGAGGGCAAGAATTTTCCCGCAGCGTATCGCGGCGGAGCCTTCATTGCGTTCCATGGCAGCTGGAATCGCGCGCCCATCGCACAGGCGGGCTATCGCGTGGTCTTCGTGCCGATGAAGAACGGCAAACCCTCGGGCAAGTGGCAGACCTTCGCCGACAATTTCACCGGCGGTCCCATCCCCGACAACAATCCGGGCAAGGCGCGCACCCGTCCCGTGGGCCTCGCCGTCGACAGCGAGGGTGCGCTCTATATCGTGGACTCGCAGAGCGGTCGCATCTGGCGCGTCACCTATAGCGATCACTGAAGAACGGTTCATGAATAGCGCTCGGCTTCGCTTCGTCATGGCGACCGGCTTCCTGCTGCTCGCGGG
>JBGPLJ010000090.1:0-11658 GCA_041486385.1 Steroidobacteraceae bacterium | reverse complement strand
GGAGCGATGTGCCGCATCAGGTCGGCGCGCCCACCGTACGCCGCCAGTGGCAGGCCGCCGCCGATGATTTTTCCGAGCGTGATCAGATCGGCCTTGATGCCGTAGAGCTGCTGCGCGCCGCCTGGCGCGACTCTCAGGCCACACATCACTTCATCGAAGATCAGCACCGCGCCGCTCCCGGTTGCCAGGCGGCGCAGGCCAGCGAGAAAACCGGCGGCCGGCGCAATGCAACCCATATTCCCGGCGACCGGTTCAACAATGATAGCCGCGAGATCCCTGGCGTGCTCCGCCACCAGCCGCTCCACCGCGCCGATGTCGTTATAGGGCGCAATCAAAGTGTCATTGGCGACGCCCTCGGTGACGCCGCGGCTGTTCGGTTCCCCGAGCGTGAGCGCACCGCTGCCGGCACGCACGAGAAAACTATCGGCGTGGCCGTGATAGCAGCCGTCGAACTTGATGATCTTGCGACGACCGGTGGCGCCGCGCGCCAGACGTATCGCGCTCATGCAGGCTTCGGTGCCGCTGTTCACGAGGCGCATGCGTTCGAGATTCGGAACCATGCTGCACAGGAGTTCCGCGTACTCGACCTCGAGCGTCGTCGGCGCGCCGAAGGAGGTCGAGCGCGCAGCCGCGGACTGGACCGCTTCGGTGACGATGGGATAGGCATGGCCCAGAATCAGGGCGCCCCACGAGCCGACATAGTCGAGGTAGCGATGACCCTCGATGTCGATCAGCCAGGGGCCCACGCCGCGTTCGAAGAATAAAGGCGTGCCGCCCACACCGCGCCAGGCGCGCACCGGTGAATTGACGCCACCCGGGATCAGTTTTTCCGCGCGCAGCATCCATGCGGCGTGCTGGCCGCCTTCATTAATGCTCATCGTTTCGCGGTTCTCGAGGTCAAGGCGCGTTGGCGCGCAACCAGGTTGCCGCCGCGCGTGCGAAGTAGGTGAGGATGATATCGGCGCCCGCGCGCCGGATGGCGATCAAAGACTCGATCATCGTCCGGTCGTGGTCCGCCCAGCCGCGCTCTACGGCTGCCATGATCTGGGCGTATTCGCCGGAGACCTGATACGCGGCGATCGGCGCATCGCAGCTCGCGCGGATGCGCGCGATCACATCGAGGTAATAGCCCGCGGGCTTCACCATGACGATGTCGGCACCCTCCTGCAGATCGAGCGCAACTTCGCGCACGGCCTCGCGCACATTGGCGGGATTCATCTGATAGGTCTTCTTGTCGCCGAAGCCGGGAGCGGAGTCGAGCGCATCACGGAACGGGTCATAGAGACTGCTCGCGTACTTGGCGCTGTAAGCGAGTATTGCGACGTCGGGATGGCCATTCGCTTCAAGCGCTGTACGGATCGCGGCGACGCGCCCATCCATCATGTCGCTCGGCGCAATGACGTCGGCGCCCGCATCGGCGTGCACCACTGCCATGCGCGCGAGGACGGCGATGGTGGCGTCGTTGACGATGATGCCATCGCGCACGATGCCGTCATGACCATGGATCGAGTACGGGTCGAGCGCGACGTCGGTCATTACGCAGATGTCGGGAAAGCTTTTCTTGATGGCGCGAATCGCGCGCGCATAAAAGCCCTGGGGGTCGAGCGCGTAGCTGCCTTCGTTGTCTTTGCGCTCCTCCGGAACCTTGGCGAACGGCAGCACGGCCCGTACGCCGGACGCTTGCAGCGCCTCAACCTCGCGCAAGGTCTCGGGCAGGCTCAGACGATCCACACCGGGCAGACTCGAGATGGGCTCGCGCCCGGAAGTCGCCTCCGTCAGGAAGAGAGGTGCAACCAGCTGCTCGGGGGAGAGCCGCGTTTCCTCGGTGAGGCCACGCAACGCGGGCGAACGCCGCAGGCGCCGCAGCCGTAGCGCGGGGAAGCCGCCCATGGCGGACGCGGTGTCCTGGGTCTCGGATCGATTGCGATTCAGTACGTCCATGGCGGAATTCTCCGATGTGATCGCCCGGGTCATGTCATCGAACGGTCAAAAGGCGGCGACGGCGTCTCATTTTAGGATTTTGTCGGCCCCGATGCTCGCCGGTTACATGCTCATAACGGACCGGCATTGGCCCGGGCCCCCCTCGATTTCTATAGTCCCCCGCCATGTACCGGTATGACGTCATCGACCAGACCCTGGTCCGGCAGCGCGTTGCGCAGTTCCGCGACCAGACCGCGCGCGTTCTGGCGGGTCAGTTGACGGAAGACGAATTCAAGTCCCTGCGCCTGAGAAACGGCCTGTACATTCAACGTCATGCGCCGATGCTGCGCATCTCGATACCGTATGGCCTCCTCAGCAGCCTGCAGCTCAGAACCCTGGCGGGCATCGCGCGCCGCTACGACCGCGGCTTCGGCCACTTCACGACTCGACAGAACCTGCAGCTCAATTGGCCGAAGCTCGAAGACGTGCCCGACATCCTCGCCGAGCTCGCCGAGGTCGAAATGCACGCCATGCAGACGAGCGGCAACTGCATCCGCAATATCACCAGCGACCATCTCGCCGGAATCGCTCCCGATGAGATCGTGGATCCGCGCCCGTACTGCGAAATCATTCGTCAGTGGTCGACCTTGCATCCCGAATTCACCTACTTGCCCCGCAAGTTCAAGATTGCGGTGACCGCCTCGCCGCAGGATCGCGCGGCATCCCAGGTGCACGATGTCGGCGTGCACATCGTGCGCAATGCCGCGGGTCAGCTCGGCTACGAGGTGCTCGTCGGAGGCGGCCTCGGACGCACACCGATCCTTGGCCAGGTCATCCGGTCCTTCCTGCCCGAGGAAGACCTGTTGTCGTATCTGGAAGCGATACTGCGCATCTACAACCTGCTCGGCCGACGCGACAATATCCACAAGGCGCGCATCAAGATTCTGGTGAAAGCGGTGGGCATCGAGCGTTTTCGCGCGATGGTGGAGGAGGAGTGGCTAGCGATGGACCGTTCGGCGCTGCGCCTGGTGCCGGCGCAGATCGCATACATGCAGTCCTTCTTCAAGCCACTGCCGTACGAATCACTGCCGGCCGCCGAGCCGCCGAGCGCGGCCGACGCCGCGTACCAGGCCTGGTATCGCTACAACACGCGCGCGCACAAGGTGCCCGGATACCGGGTGGTCTTCGTCTCGCTGAAGGCACAGGGGCAGGCGCCGGGCGATGCCACGTCCGGGCAGATGGAGCACATCGCCGATCTCGCGGAGCGCTACAGCTTCGGTCAGATTCGTGTGACGTACACGCAGAATCTCGTGCTTGGCGAAGTGCGCGAGCGCGATTTGCCGGCGCTCTGGCAGTGGCTCAAGGCGTCGAATCTCGCGACACCCAACATCGGCACGCTCACCGACATGATCTGCTGCCCGGGCCTCGAGTACTGCAGCCTCGCGAACGCGAGTTCCATTCCGATCGCGCACCAGATCTGGGATCGTTTCGCCGACCTCGACTATCAGTACGACCTCGGCGACATTGAAATCAAGATGTCCGGTTGCATGAACGCGTGCGGTCACCATCACGTCGGCCACATCGGTATTCTTGGCGTCGATAAGAGCGGCGAGGAGTGGTATCAGATCACGCTCGGCGGCTCCGCCTCCGAGAAGGCGGCGCTCGGGGACGTCATCGGTCCGTCCGTGCCGAAGGCCGAAGTCGCCGCCACCATTGAGCGCATTCTCAACGTGTATCTGGAGCAGCGCACGGAAGACGAACGGTTCATCGATACGGTCGGGCGGTTGGGCATCGAGCCCTTCAAGGAGCGCGTGTATGCGGCAGCTGGTGAGCATCGCCGGCGTCGTGCCTGATCGCTGGGTTCATCTCAGCGAACTCGCCGGGCGCGCGGCGCCGGTCACGCATCTGATCGTGCCCTGGGCCGAATTCCAGACGTCACCCGCGGACTGGTGCCAGCGCGCGCCCAACGTCGGTGTCAGCGTTGCCGCGGATACTGCATTCACCGCGCTGCTGCCGCAGCTCGATCGCCTGACGCTGATCGCAATCGGTTTTCCAAGCATCAGCGAAGGGCGCGGCTATAGTCTGGCGCGGCAGCTGCGCGAGCGCGGTCACTACACCGGGGAATTGCGTGCCAGCGGCGAGATCTTCCGTGACCACATGCTCTTTCTCGCCCGCTGCGGCTTCGATACCTTCGAAGTCTCGCAGCGCGAGACGCCGCAGGAGGCGTTCGCGGCACTCAAGTCATTTACCGTCGCCTACCAGCCCGTGCGCACCGAGCCCGCGGCAATAGCGCTTGTCCGGCGCCGCATTCAGCCGTTCAACTGAAGAACGGCAGCTCGACGTCCGCAAAGATCGCGTCGATTGCCTCCTGGTCGTCGGCCTGCGTCGCCTTGTTGACGAGCGAGCGCTCGAGATGCGGCGCAACTTCGCGCATGAAGTCGAACATGTAGCGCCTGAGGAACGAGCCGCGGCGAAAGCCGAGCCACGTGGTATGCGCGGGGAAGAGATGCGTCGCATCGATGGAGACGAGATCGCTGTCCTCCTGCGGGTCGATGGCCATCGCCGCGACGATGCCGACGCCGAGGCCGAGCCGCACGTAGGTCTTGATCACGTCGGCATCGCGGGCCGTGAGCGCCACCTCGGGCTCGATGCCCGCTCGCGCAAACGTATCCTTGAGCGAAGAGGGGCCTGACAGGCTGAACACGTAGGTGACAATGGGGTACGCGGCGAGCTGCTTGATCGTTGGCTTGGCAATCGCCGCAAGCGGATGCCCCTTGGGCACGACGAGGCGCCGGCACCAGCGGTAGCACGGCAACAGCACGTGATGGCCGAAGAGGTCGTGAGACCCGGTCGCTATGGCCATGTCGATGTGTTCGGACGCCATCATCTCGGCGATCTGTTCCGACGTGCCCTGATGCAGATGCAGGCGCACGCGCGGATAGCGCTCGCGAAAGCGTTGAATCGCCTGGGGCAGCACGTAGCGCGCCTGCGTATGCGTGGTTGCGATGGAGAGCGTCCCCTGCTGATCGTCGCGCATCTCGAGCGAGAGCGATTTGATCGCCTGAATTTCTTTGAGAACCCGCTGCGCGCGCTCGATCACGCGCTGTCCCGCCTGGGTTACCCGGGTGAGCGAGCGGCCTTCGCGCAGGAACAATTCGAAGCCGAGTTCATCCTCGAGCAGCTTGATCTGCCGGCTGACGCCTGGCTGCGAAGTGTGCAGCTTCTCGGCAGCCGCGGAGATGTTGAGCCCGCTGTCCGCGATGGCCGCAAGGTACCGCAGTTGGTGCAGCTTCATGACCGACTCCACACGTGAGACGCGTCGCAGTATACGGTCCCCGGCGCCTCTTTCAGCCGGGCGATATAACGAACGCGCAGGGTCTCAGAAGTACAAGTTCGTTCCGGGCCGTGCGGGTCGATTCGTATAGTCGGTCCCCAACGTAACCAGAAAGCAACCATGGCCCCACCTCCTGTCACGTCCTTTGCCCAAGTCCCGACCGAACGTGTCGAGCAGGCGGTCGCGATCCTCGAACGGACCGTGCGTGAGTACTCGCCGGCCACCTATTCGTGCAGCCTCGGCGTCGAGGGCATGGTGCTCACCGACCTGATCTGGACGCGCTTTCCCGACATCGACATCTTCACGCTCGACACCGGCCGTCTGCACGAGGAAACGCGGCTGCTGCAAGAGCGTCTGGAGATTCGCTACAAGCGGTCGATGCGCGTCGTGTACCCGCAGGCTGCCGACCTCGAAATGTATGTGGCCGCCCACGGCATGAACGGCTTCTACAAAGGGCTCGAAGAGCGCAAGAGCTGCTGCTTCGCGCGCAAGGTGGCGCCATTCCGGCGCGCCATCGAAGGCAAGCGCGCCTGGATCACGGGCGTGCGTCGCGCGCACTCCGAGAGCCGCGCCGCGGGCAGCGAAATTGCCTGGGATCCGGAATACAACCTCCACAAAGTAAGTCCACTGCTCGACTGGAGCGACGCGGACATCTGGAATTACGTGCGCGCGCATCGCGTGCCCTACAACACGCTTCACGATCGCGGCTTCACCAGCATCGGCTGCGCTCCGTGCACCCGCGCGATCCAGCCCGGCGAACAGCCGCGCGCCGGTCGCTGGTGGTGGGAGCAGACCGAATCACGCGAATGCGGTCTGCAGGGCCGGGTTCGCGCCACTGCGCCGTAAAGCGGGCCGCCCGGCATGGAATACCTGCCGCTTTTCCTGGACGTACGCGATCGTGTCGTCGTAGTTGTGGGCGGCGGCACGGTGGCCTTGCGCAAGATTGAATTGCTGCGCTCCGCCGGCGCGCGTGTCACCGTCATCGCTCCGCTGCTCGCTCCGCCGGTCCGCGATCTTCAAGCGCGCGGCGAAATCACTGTCGTCTACTCGGGTTTCGCGCCCGAACAGTTGGCCGATGCGGCGCTCGTGATTGCGGCGACCGATGACAACGACGTGAATGCCGCAGTGGCTGCTGCCGCTCGGTCTCGGGGCCTGTGGGTCAATGTCGTCGATGATCTCGCGGAATCGACTTTCATCGTGCCGTCGATCGTCGATCGCTCGCCAATAGTCGTGGCCGTGTCGTCGGGCGGCGCCAGCCCGATGCTGGCGCGGCGCGTGCGTGCCCGCATCGAGGCATTGCTGCCCGAGGGCCTCGGCCGGTTGGCCTTGCTGGCGCGCAGCTGGCGCAAGCGCGTACGGTCGCGGCTGACGCGCCACTCCGAACGCCGGCGCTTCTGGGACTGGTTCTTCGATTCGCGTCCAGCGCAGGCGGCGCTCGATGCGGGCGGGCAGGTGGAGACACTCGATTTCGAGGCGACCCTCACCGCTTACCGGGCGGCTCGCCAACCCCAGCGAGGCACTGTCTATCTCGTGGGAGCGGGTCCCGGTGACCCCGACCTGGTGACGCTCAAAGCGCTCGAAGCGCTCGGTCGAGCGGACGTGATTCTCTACGATCGCCTGGTGAGCCCCGAGATTCTGAGCCGCGGCCGGCGCGATGCGGAGCGCATCTATGTCGGCAAGCAGGGCTACGGCCCACAGGTCACTCAGGAGGAGACCCTCACACTCCTCGTGGCGCTTGCCAGGAGCGGCAAGACGGTCGTGCGGCTGAAGGGCGGTGACCCATTCGTGTTCGGGCGCGGTGGCGAGGAGGTGCTCGAGCTCGTCCGGCAGGGCATTGCCGTGCAAGTCATTCCCGGCATTACCGCGGCATTGGGATGCGCAGCGGCGGCGCGGATTCCACTCACGCATCGCGCCGCCGCGCGTGCCGTGACGTTTGCAACGGCCCAGATTGGTGGCGGCATGGTGCCGGACACGATCGCGGCCGGCGCGAAGGATCAGACCTGGGTGATCTACATGGGCGGTCGTCAGCTGCCAGCGCTGACGCTGCAGTTTCTGCGCGCGGGGCTCGCTCCAACTACGCCGGCGGCTGTGATTTGCGACGGCACGCGGCCTACCCAACAGGTCGTGTACGGCACGCTGGCGACGATCGCGACCCGCGCGGAGTCGCTGCCCGCCGATGCGCCTTCGCTGCTGCTGGTCGGCGATGCCGTCGGTGTCGGCGAGGAAATTTCGCGCCAGAGCGAAGCGCTTTCGGGTGCGGGGCGCGCGCAATCACATTCGGCCGCGTCCGCGGCCTGAGGTCTGCCATGCATTATCGAAATGGCTTCTGGGACTCGGTGGGCCGAACGCCGCTGATCAAACTCGAACGCCTCAGCGTCGAGACCGGCTGCACGATTCTCGGCAAGGCCGAGTTTCTCAATCCGGGCGGATCGGTGAAGGACCGCGCCGCGCGCGGTCTCGTCGCGGATGCGGAACGCCGGGGCCTGCTGACGCGCGGCGGTACGGTTGTCGAAGGCACGGCCGGCAACACCGGCATTGGGCTCGCGCACGTGTGCCTTGCGCGCGGCTACCGCTGCGTCGTCGTGATGCCGGACAACCAGTCCCCCGAAAAGTACGCGCTGGTCCGCACGCTCGGCGCCGAACTGGAAGTCGTGAAGGCCGTGCCTTACAGCGATCCGAATCACTACCAGCGGGTCGCCGCCCGGCGCGCCACCGAGATCGAGGGCGGTTACTGGGCCAATCAGTTCGACAATACGGCGAACCGCGATGCCCATCTGCATACCACGGGGCCGGAAATCTGGCGCGACACGAAGGGGCGAGTCGATGCCTTCGTTGCCGCGAGCGGCACCGGCGGCACGCTCGGCGGCGTCGCGCTCTTTTTGAAAGCGCAGCACGCGAGAATTCGCACGGTGCTCGCGGATCCTCAAGGCAGCAGTCTGTATCGCTACTTCAGTACCGGCGAACTCAAGGCGACCGGCCCAGGATCGATCACCGAGGGTATTGGCATCGGGCGGGTCACCGCCAACCTCGCCGGCGCCCCGATCGATGAAGCGCTGGCGATCACGGATGCGGAAGCGATCCACTATGTCTATCGACTGTTGCGCGAAGAGGGGCTGTTCCTCGGCAGCAGCAGTGGCCTGAATGTCGCGGGCGCCGTGCGCATCGCGCGCCGTCTGGGCCCTGGCCACACGATCGTTACCGTGCTCTGCGACGGCGGCTCGAAGTACGGCACGCGGCTGTTCGATCGGCGCTGGCTCGAGGAGCGGGACCTCGCGCGCTACGCCGACGGCAACCTCGATTTTCCCCGGTACGATGAGCCCGCGGTCAGCGTGCCCGCCGGCAAGCGCGCCAGCGCTTGACCCGAAGCCCGGCAGGCGCGCCGGGAAATACCCCCTGTTGCCGCGTCCCGGCGGCGCCTTCACCACGCTAAGCCATTGAGCCAGCGCGCTTCGCCTTCCTGCGGCGCATTGCGGCCTCGGCTATAATCGCCGCCCTTCCGTCGCCCTCGGTTTCGAGGGCGGACGCACGACAACGGGCCGCGCGGGTCCGCGGGACACGCGAAAGTGGCGGAACTGGTAGACGCGCAGGATTTAGGTTCCTGTGGGGTAACCCGTGAGAGTTCGAGTCTCTCCTTTCGCACCACTTTGAGTAGCGGCAAGAGATCAGAGGTTTTAAGCGACGATGCAGATTTCGGTGCAATCCACAGGCGGTCTGGAAAAGCGCATGCAGGTAGAGTTGCCTGCCGCAGACGTCGAACGTGAGGTCGATCAGGAGCTGACCAAGATCAGCCGCACGGCTCGCCTGAACGGCTTTCGACCGGGCAAGGCGCCGATGAAGGTCGTGCGCCAGCAGTTCGGCGAACGCGTGCGCGCGCAGGTCGTGGACGACCTGCTGCGGTCAAGCTTCGTGAGCGCCGTGAGCCAGCAGAACTTGAGACCTGCGGGCGACCCGCGCATCGAAGGCGTCAGTGCCGCCAAGGGCGAGGGACTGCGCTATGCCGCGGTCTTCGAAGTGCTCCCGCAGGTCGAACTGAAGCAGGTCGAGGGTCTGGAAGTCGAGCGCTCGCAGGCCGAAGTCACCGAGGCGGACATCGACGCGATGGTCGAAACCTTGCGCAAGCAGCGGCCTGACTGGGTGGAGGTGACGCGCGGAGCACAGGTCGGCGACCGCGCCAGCGTCGACTTCGATGGCACGATCGACGGCGTCGCCTTCGAGGGCGGCAAGGGCGAGAACATGCCGATCCTGGTCGGCTCCAACCGCATGCTGCAGGAATTCGAACACAGCATCGTCGGTGCCACAGCCGGCGAAAGCCGCGCGGTCACGCTGACGTTCCGCGACGACTATCACTTCAAGCAGGTCGCCGGCAAAACCGCCGAGTACACGATCCGCGTGCTCAAGGTGGAGGAGCCGCGGCCACCCGAACTTGATGAGGCCTTCTTCAAGTCGTTTGGCGTCGAAGAGGGCGGGCTCGAGGCGCTGCGGCGCGACGTCGCGGACAACATGCGCCGGGAGATGCAGGGCGTGGTGCGGGCGCGGCTGAAGACCCAGATTCTCAGCCGGCTGTTTGGCGAGAATCCCGTCGAATTGCCGCGGACCCTCGTCGAAAATCAGATCCGTCAGCTCCAGCTGGATACCGCGCGCCGCATGGGGGCGCGCGACGTTTCGCAGATTCCTCCGCCCGAGCAGTTCGAGGAGGCGGCGCGCAGGCGCGTCGCACTCGGGCTGCTGGTGGGCGAAATCATTCGCCGTGAAAGCATCAAGGTCGATCGCGCGCGGGTCGACGTGCAGGTCGCCGAGCTGGTGGCGGGCCACGACCAGCCGCGCGAAATGGCGCGCGCTTACATGGAAAATGCGCAGGCGATGCACCAGATAGAAACGCAGGTGCTCGAAGATCAGGTGGTCGACTGGTTGATTGCCCGCGCCAAGATCAACGACAAGCCGACCACGTTCAGCGAAGTGATGCATATTGAAGTACCGCAACCGACGTCCTGAAGCCCATTGCACGGAGACCTAAGACTCATGAATGAACGAGCACTCAATCTGGTTCCTATCGTCGTCGAGCAGACGGCGCGCGGCGAGCGTGCGTACGACATCTACTCGCGCCTGCTGAAGGAACGTGTGGTGTTCGTGGTGGGTCCGGTCGAGGACTACATGGCGAATGTGGTCGTTGCGCAGCTGCTGTTTCTCGAGTCGGACAATCCCGACAAGGACATCCACATCTACATCAACTCGCCGGGCGGCTCGGTGAGCGCGGGTCTTGCGGTCTATGACACGATGCAGTTCGTGAAGCCCGACGTCACGACCACCTGCATTGGCATGGCCGCCAGCATGGGAGCCGTGCTGCTCGCCGGCGGAGCCAAAGGCAAGCGCTATTGCCTGCCACACTCGCGCATGATGATTCACCAGCCGCTCGCCGGCTTTCAGGGCCAGGCGTCCGACATCGACATCCACGCGCGCGAAGTGCTGAAAACGCGCGAGCTCCTGAACCTGATTCTCTCGAAGCACACCGAGCAGACAGTGGAGAAGATCCAGTTGGACACGGATCGCGACAATTTCATGGGCGGCGTGGCGGCGCAGGCCTATGGCCTCATCGATCACGTGCTTGAGAAACGTGGCGAGCTGCCGACTGAAGGCAAGACCCCTTGACAGGCATGGCACACTGCCTGGATGTGACGGGCCACACATTCGCGCAAGCGTTGCGGCAGTCGTTTTGCGCAGGGGAAGCCGCCGTGCTATATAAGCCGCAGCTTTTTCTCTTTAAGCGTGTGATTTTGCTGGATTCTTGACGATCCAAACGAGTAGCTGAGGCGAGGCATGAGCGAAGATTCACGCGCCAAGCACGACGACGGGAAGCTCCTGTACTGCTCGTTCTGCGGTAAGAGCCAGCACGAGGTGCGCAAGCTCATTGCCGGACCGTCGGTGTTCGTGTGCGATGAGTGCGTCGAGCTCTGCAACGACATCATCCGCGAAGAGCTCGAAGAGCGCGCGGAACGCAGCCGCGACAAGCTGCCGAAACCCCACGAGATCAAGAAGGTCCTCGACGAGTACGTCATTGGCCAGGAACGCGCCAAGAAGGTCCTGTCCGTCGCCGTCTACAACCACTACAAGCGGTTGCAGACCCGTGGCGGCGAACGCGCCAAGGACGAGGTCGAGCTCGCCAAGAGCAACATACTGCTGATCGGACCGACGGGCTGCGGCAAGACGCTGCTTGCGGAAACGCTCGCGCGCCTCTTGAACGTGCCGTTCACCATCGCCGACGCGACGACGCTCACCGAAGCCGGCTACGTCGGTGAGGACGTCGAGAACATCATTCAGAAGCTTCTGCAGAAGTGCGACTACGACGTCGAGAAGGCGCAGACCGGCATCGTCTATATCGACGAGATCGACAAGATCTCGCGCAAGTC
>JBGPLJ010000089.1:0-11755 GCA_041486385.1 Steroidobacteraceae bacterium | reverse complement strand
GCCAAGGGCGGCCGTCCGCTCCTCGTGATCGCCGAAGACGTGGAAGGCGAGGCGCTCGCGACGCTCGTCGTGAACACGATCCGCGGCATCGTCAAGGTCTGCGCCGTCAAGGCGCCAGGCTTCGGCGACCGTCGCAAGGCCATGCTGCAGGACATCGCTGTCCTCACAGGCGGCACGGTGATTTCGGACGAAGTCGGACTCTCTCTCGAGAAGGCGACCGTCAACGACCTCGGCGAAGCGAAGAAGGTGGTTGCCGAGAAAGAGAACACGACGATCATCGACGGCGCCGGCAAGGCGTCTGACATCAAGGCGCGGGTCGAATCGATCCGTCAGCAGATCGAGGAAGCCACCTCCGACTACGACAAGGAAAAGCTGCAGGAGCGCGTTGCCAAGCTCTCCGGCGGTGTTGCCGTGATCAAGGTCGGTGCGGCCACCGAGATCGAAATGAAGGAAAAGAAGGCGCGGGTCGAAGACGCGTTGCACGCAACCCGTGCGGCCGTTGAAGAAGGCGTCGTTCCGGGCGGTGGCGTTGCGCTCATTCGCGCCCAGCGCGCGATCGAGAAGCTCGAAGGCGCCAACGAGGATCAGACCGTCGGTATCCGCATTCTGTCGCGCTCCATCGAGGAGCCGCTGCGCCAGATCGTGGGCAACGCAGGTGAGGATGCGGCCGTCGTCGTCAATCGCGTCAAGGAAGGCAAGGGCAACTTTGGCTACAACGCGGCGACCGGCGAGTACGGCGACATGATCGAACAGGGCATTCTGGACCCGACGAAGGTCACGCGCCTCGCTCTGCAGAATGCATCGTCTGTCGCGGGCTTGCTGCTCACGACCGAAGTGATGGTTGCGGAAGCGCCGAAGGAAGAAGCAGAACATGGGCACGGAGCTCCGGGCGGCATGGGCGGCATGGACATGTAGGGTCCAGCGCTTCTTCCTCTTAGTCGACCACAGTCGATACAGGAACCCCGCCACCCGGCGGGGTTCTTTTTTTGGGCTACCATTTCGCCCACATGACGACGCTCCCATTCCCCGCTCTCGATACGGTTCCCGAGCCGCTGCGTCCGTCGTTGCGGCAGGCGCTCGATTTGCTGGCGAGCCATGAGGGGGCCCGGGACGTCCTCCAGGGAGCAACCGCAGCCGTCGTCGATTCGATTGCGGCCGTTTGGGCGGCCAGTGAGTTTGTTGGACTCTCCTGCGCGCGGGATCCCGCCCTGCTCGAATCGCTCATCCGCTCCGGAGACCTGATATCGCGACGATCGGGCGGGAACGGAGTCGCCGCAGCGTTCGCGGCGCTCGAGATGGCGACTGACGAGGTGACGTTCATGAGCGCGCTGCGCCGCCTGCGGCGGCGCGAGCTCGTGCGTATCGCCTGGCGCGACCTCGCGGGCTGGGCCGAGGGCGCCGAAACGCTCATCGACCTCTCGGATGCCGCCGACGCCGCGATTCGCGCGGCGCAACGTTTCGCTACGGCGCAACTCGGCGCGCGTTACGGCGTGCCGCGCTCGCCCGACGGAATTGCCGGGGAACTCGCCATCCTTGCGATGGGCAAGCTCGGCGGCCGCGAGCTCAACTTTTCCTCCGACGTCGACCTCGTGTTTCTCTTTCCCGAGCACGGCGACACGGATGGCCGCCGCTCGATCGCGAACGAGGAGTACTTCACCCGGCTGGGCCAGCTCATCATCCGGCTGCTCGATACGCAGACCGCCGATGGCTTCGTCTATCGTGTCGACTTGCGGCTCAGACCCTTTGGCGACAGTGGGCCGCTCGTCGCGAGTCTCGGAGCATTCGAGGACTATCTGGAGAAGCACGGTCGCGACTGGGAGCGCTACGCCTACGTCAAGGCGCGCGCCGTGACCGGCGAGGCGCTGTTCGCGAACTGCTTCCGCGACCTGCTGCGGCCGTTCGTCTATCGCCGCTATCTCGATTATCGCGTGTTCGAGGCGCTGCGGCAGATGAAGGAGCTCATCGCGCGCGAGGTCGAACGCCGCGAGCTCGAGCACAACGTGAAGCTCGGACCAGGCGGCATTCGCGAAATCGAATTCATCACTCAGGCGTTTCAACTGCTGCGCGGCGGCAGTGATCGGCGCCTGCAGTCGCAGAGCCTGCTCGCAGTGTTGCCGCTGCTCGCCGGTGACAAGCTGTTGCCCGACGCGGTCGTCGCAGAGCTGCTCGCTGCCTATCACTATCTGCGGCGCGTTGAGAATCGGTTGCAGATGTTCGCCGATGAGCAGCTGCACGAGTTGCCGCGCGACGCGGCGGGCCGCCTGCGCCTCGCCTATTCGATGGGCCACAGCAGCTGGCCAAGCTTCCTTGCCGAGCTCCAGACGCAGCGCGCGGCCGTCAGCCGTCACTTTCGGGAAATCATCGTTGCACCCGCCGATGCACGCGAGGCGGGCGGGTCGTCACCCGCGTGGAACGGCTTCTGGAGCGCCGGGCATGATGATCGGGCACTCACTGAGAGCGGCGCGCTCGCCGGATTTCTCGCGCCCGACGAACTGCTGCGCCGACTACGGGCGCTGCGCGACGGACTCGCGTTCAAGGGCGTCGATGAGACCGGACGGCGCAGGCTCGAATCCCTGCTGCCGCGAGTCGTTGCCGCGTGTGCCAGCGGTGACGAACCGGATGCCACGCTCGCCCGCGCGCTACGCATACTGGAAGCGGTTGGCGGCCGGGCGACCTACTACGCGCTCCTCAATGAGAATGCCGGCGCACTGGCGCGGCTTGTGGATGTCTGCCGGCGCGGGGATTTCCTTGCCGGGCAGATCGCCGCGTTTCCACTGCTGCTCGATGAGCTCGTCGATCAGCGCGTACTCGAGCAGACGCTGACACGCGCGCAGCTCGCCGACGAGCTCGCCATCCGTTGCCAGAATGTTCCGGAGGACGATCCCGAGCGTGAGATCGAGGCGTTGTGTCAATTCCAGCGCGCGGCCATCTTTCGCATCGCGCATGCCGATCTCTCCGGCCGGCTGCCGTTGATGAAGGTGAGCGACCGCCTGACCGACGTAGCCGAACTGATCGTCGAAGAGGCCATGCGGCTCGCGTGGGGACAATTGACCCGCGTACACGGCAGGCCCATGTGCGGCGACTCCGCAAGGCTGCGACCCGTGGGCGTCGCAGCCGTTGCCTACGGCAAGCTCGGCGGCCTTGAGCTCGGCTACGGCTCCGATCTTGATCTCGTGTTTCTGCACGATTCCAGCGGTGACGTGGAGCGCACGGACGGCGCGAAGCCACTCGACAACGGCGTGTTCTTTGTGCGGCTCGCCCAGCGCATCGTGCACCTCCTGACGATGCACTCCGCCGCCGGCCGGCTCTACGAAGTCGACATGCGGCTGCGGCCGAGCGGCAAGGGCGGCATGCTGGTAACGTCGGTCACCGCGTTCGCGCGCTACCAGAAAGAAGAGGCGTGGACCTGGGAACACCAGTCCCTGCTGCGTGCGCGCAGCGTCGCGGGCGATCGCGACGTGCGTGCCGCATTTGAAGAGGTGCGGACCGATACCCTCGCGCACGCGGTGCGCAGGGAGAGCCTGCGAGCGGATGTGCGCGCAATGCGCGAGCGGATGCGTGCCGAGCTGTCACGGAGCCAGCCCGGCGAATTCGACCTGAAGCAGGATCCCGGCGGTATTGCGGATCTTGAGTTCCTCGTGCAGTACTGGGCGCTGCTGCATGCCCGTGATTACCCGCCGGTCGTTCTTTTCACCGACAATATTCGCCAGCTCGAGTCGCTGGCGTCCGCGAACCTCATCGAGCAGAGGATCGTCGACATTCTGATTGCGGCCTACTTGCGCTACCGCGCTGAAACGCATCGCTGTTCACTCGCGGGGGTGAGCGCGCTGGTCGCAGCGGAGCCGTTTGCCGGCGTCCGCGCACAGGTACTCGAGGTCTGGGCGCAGACCATGGAGAAATGAATCGGGCTCGCAACCCTCGGCCCCGGGCCTGTGCGTCAGCTATAATTGCTCATCAGTGCACCCGATCGAGGTGACCCGCAATGCCTGCCGTCGAAAGCGCCCGGCCGCTCATCCAGCCCAACGCCCAGAATCGCTACGAAGTGTCCGCCGAGGACCTGCCGCTCGCCTGCCCGATGCCGCAGATGTATCTGTGGAACTCGCATCCGCGCGTCTATCTGCCGATCGAGGAGACCGGCCGCGCGAAGTGCCCGTACTGCGGCGCGGAGTACACGCTGCGCAAGTGAATCAGTATTTTCGATAGGATTTTTCTTCGACGATCGCCGACCCCAGCCGGTCGTTGATGACGCGCTTCAAACGCGCCCGCTCGTCGTTTTCGATGTAGACCGAGCGCGCGAGCTCGATGAAGCGCGCATCGAATGCGCGATCGCGTTCCTTGTCGCGGATTTCATCCTCGATCGTCCAGAGCCTGCCATTCACCGCTTCGAGCGCGGCAACTTCCGCCGCGACGTCCTTGCCCTGCGCATACGCGGACTCACGCCACGTGCGCTCGAGCACCGCCAGTTCATGCCGCACGTTCACGAGCTTGCCCGCGTCCGCGATGCGCGCGGCCTTGATGCGCAGAATCGTTATCTTGTCGAGCATTTCGCCCGGCGATACGGGCACCAGCAGGTCGACCATGGCTTACCTCGTGACCTTCGCTCAGACTTCAAGCGAGACGCCGCGGCAGGCGCGTGCGTTTGCGCATGAAATCGTCGAGCTTGCGAATGACGTCCTCGGGCGTGATGAGATCCATCACGCCTTTGCGCTCGATCTTGGTGTGCCAGGGAATCTCATCGGCGGACTTGCCGAGGAACTTCCGCGCCGCCTCATCGTATTTGTTCACGCACCACTGGCGGCTGAAGTATGGGCCGCTCCGTTCCGGATTGGTCGCGGCATAGAGGCCGATGACGGGCGTGCCCACCGCGTTCGCCAGGTGCGCGGGTCCCGCATCCGGACTGATGAGCACATCGGCTCTTTCAAGGAGCGCCAGCAGTTGCGGCAACGTGTCCTTGCCGATCTGGTTCGTGACTCTGACCGTGACGAGGCGTTCGATATCGCGGCCCATCGCCTGCTCGGTGGCCGACGGGCCGCCGCACAACACGACATGCATCTTGTGCTTGCGCACCGCGTGATCGATGACGGCCGCATAGCGGTTCGGCTGCCAGTTGCGGCGCGCGTGACTCGAGCAGGGGCTGACAATGAGCGTCGGCCGCTCAGCGTCGATGATACGCGCGGCATAGTCGTAGGCTTCATCGGGCAACGGGATATCCCACTGCATGACACGATCGTGTGCGCCCAGCAGCTCCGCGAAGCCATAGAAGCCGTCGAGCACATGCTCGCGCGCCCGTGGCACGATGCGGTGAGTCGTGAAGAGCCACTGCAGTTCCCGCGCCCGCCCTCGATCGAATCCAATCTTGATCGGCGCGCGCACCAACGACGACAGCAGGCTCGCTCGAATGGCGAGCTGCATGTGCAGGCACAGATCGAAGCGCCGCGCCTTCAGGAGTTTGCGCAGGCGGAAGTACTCGCGGACGCTGTGGCGTTTGTCGAAGGTGATAAACTCGACATCACTCACGAGGCTCATGAGCCGGGCTTCGCTTTTGCCGATGATCCAGGTGATTTTCGCGTCCGGCCACTGATGCTGCAGCGTGCGTATGACCGGCAGCACATGGCATGCGTCGCCGAGCGCCGAAAGACGCAGCACGCAGATGCGACTGGGAGAGGTGGCGAGCTTGAGCGGCATCGGGGAGCAACGCGTCGCGATCGAAGGCGGCGCCATCCTAACGGACGGTTCCGAGAGCGGCAACGCTGCGCTCGCCTATCTGGCTTCACATGCTGAGCTCAATGCAGCGGCGCTGACTGCTGGTGTCGCCGTTGCCAAGGGACGAGGCGGGGCATTCTTTCTCGACGTAGCGGGTCATCACTGGGTTGCGCGCCCCTATCGACGGGGCGGCTGGATCGCGCATTTCAGCCGTGCCCGCTATCTCTGGACCAGCGAGGCAAACGTACGGAGTTTTCGCGAGTGGCGCCTGCTCGCAAACCTGCATGCCCGCGCGCTGCCCGTTCCGCAGCCGATTGCTGCGCGCTATCGGCGGGCCGGTTGGACCTATGCGGCGGATCTGATCACGCGGCGGCTCGACGGGACGGAAACTCTGTCGACGCGGCTCGAACGCGCAACCTTGTCGCTCGACTTGTGGGTTGCGATCGGCCGCTGCATCCGGCGTCTGCATGATGCCGGCGCCTGCCACGCGGATCTCAACGCCCATAACATTCTGCTGACGACGAGCAATGCGCTCGAGCCCGTGTGGGTCATCGATTTCGACCGCGGCCGCTTGCGCTCGCCCGGGCTCTGGCGCGACGCCAATCTCGCGCGTCTTTATCGGTCGCTGCGCAAGGTGAGCGCGCCGCTGCCCGCCGATCGCTTTGGCGACACCGAGTGGGAAACCCTGCTCGCTGCGTATCGCTCGAAGGAGGGCGCGACGGGGAGTCCGACAACAGGCGCGCCCGACACCGCTGCGCGCGGAGCGGCCTGATTGTTGCGGCTTATCTACGTGGCGCTGGCGCGCGTCATTGCTCCCTTCGCGTTTGCCGTCGTTCTCTGGCGCGGGCTCAGCGACCGCTCCTATTGGGACCGCTTGGGCGAGCGATTCGGCTTCGGCGCCGTGCGGCTGCAGGAACGCTGCATCTGGGTGCACGCCGTTTCGGTTGGCGAGGTGCAGGCGTCAGCCGCTCTGATCCGCGCGCTGCGTGCGCGTTATCCCGAGATTCCGCTCGTCTTGACGACGGTGACGCCAACAGGCGCCGCACGCGCGAGAAGTCTTTTCGGTGACGACGTCTACCACAGCTTCGCGCCCTACGACCTGCCGGGCTCGGTGCGGCGCTTCTTCGATCGTGTGCAGCCGCGCCTCGCGATAATTCTTGAAACCGAGATCTGGCCGAATCTCTTCGATACTTGCGGCAAGCGTGGAATTCCGCTGGTGCTTGCAAGCGCCCGCGTTTCGCAGCGTTCCGTCGGCCGCTACCGCCGGCTGGTCGGACTTTTTCGACAGACGCTGTCGCACGGCATCGTGATCGCCGCCCAGAGTGCAGGCGACGCAGAGCGCTTTCGCTCGATCGGTGCGAACCCTGAGCGCACGCACGTCACAGGCAACATCAAATTCGACTTCCAGGTGCCGGCCACGCTGACGGCGGACGGCGCCAAGCTCCGCGCCCAGTACGCCCCGGCGCGCCAGGTGTGGATCGCCGGCAGCACGCACGCCGGCGAGGAAGATGTGGTGCTCGATGCTCACGAGCGGCTCCTCGCGTCAGGAACGGATGCGCTTCTGGTTCTCGTGCCGCGGCATCCGAATCGCTTCGATGACGTTGCCGCGAATCTCAAGCGCCACGGTTTGACTTTCGTGCGACGCAGCCGCGCGCAGACGGCACCGGCCGATACCCAGGTGCTGCTCGTCGATTCGCTGGGTGAGCTGATGACGTTTTACGCGGCGGCGGATGTCGCGTTCGTCGGCGGGAGCCTGGTGCCCATTGGCGGCCATAATCTGCTCGAGCCGGCGGCGCTCGGGCTTGCGATCGTGAGCGGGCCGAACACCTATAACGCAGAGGGCATTGCGCGCCTGCTGATCGAAGTCGGCGCCGTGCAGACGGTTCACAACGCGGCCGAACTCGCCGCCAGCGTGGCCGAGCTGCTGCGCGACCCGGAAATGCGCCGCGCCACCGGTGCGCGCGGGCGCGCAACCGTGGAGGCGAATCGCGGTGCCCTCGAAAAGCTGCTCGCGCTCGTGCCGCCGCTCATCGGCTAGCGCGCTGCCCGCTTACTGCTGAGTGGGTGTCGCCGCGGGTGCCGTTGCTGGTGCTGGAGCGGGCGCAGTGGGTGGCTTCAGCCAGGAATTGATCTCGCCGACATCCTTGTCCTCGAGATTACCCGCCGCGAGCTTGAGGCTGATCAAGTTGAGCAGGTAATCGTAGCGGCTGCGCGAATAATTGGTCTCCGCCTGGACGAGTGTGCGGCGCGCCAGCAGTACATCCACCGCCGTGCGCGTGCCGACTTCATAGCCTGCTTCGGTCGCCTGCAGCGCCGTCGTGCTCGATTCGAGCGCCTGCTTGAGTGCCTTCACGCGCGACATTTCGCTCAGCACGCCCAGGTAGGCGTCGCGTGCCGCCCGTTCCGTTTCGCGGGCCGAGCGGACGTAGCGTTCGTTCGCGGCGCGGTAGCGATACTCCGCCTGGCGCACGCGCGACTGTGTCGCTCCGCTCGCAAAGATCGGCACGGTGACCTGCAGCATCAGCGCCTTGTCGTCAATGTTCTGGTCGGGTGGTGAAATGACCGTTACGCCGTTTGCGGTGATGGTCTGATCGCCGGATACGTTGTTATTCGACCTCGTATACGAGAGTGACACCGCAGGCAAATGGCCGGCAAAGGCGACATGCACGTTGTCGCGCGCAATGTCGCTGGCCAGGTGGCTCGAGATCAGCGCGAGATTCTGCTCCATGGAGATCTGCACCCAGCGCTCCTCGTCGGCCGGGTCCGGCGTCTTGAGCGGCATGTCATCGCCTGGACGCGCGAGTGACTCGTATTTTTCCCCCGTAAACTCGCGCAGCAGCTCCTCGCTTGAGGCGAGCGCGCGTTTGGCGGCGATCACGTCGGCAGTACCGCTGTCGTGCGCGGCTTTCGCCTCCTGCACATCGGTGATTGCGATCAGGCCGACCTCGAAGCGCTTTTCCGCCTGCTCGAGCTGCCGCGTGATCGCCTCATTGGCCGATTCCTGCGCGTGCAGATTGTCTTCCGCCGCCAGCACGTCGAAGTAACGCTGCGCAACCCGCAGCACCAGATTCTGCTGAGCGCTGTGATAGTCGGCTTCCGCCTGGGCGACCTCGCTGCTCGAGCGCTTGAGCGCGATCCACTGGTCCCATTGAAATACCGTCTGCTTCGCCTGGATCTGCCAATACCGGTTCCTGGTATCGCTGTTCAGCTCCGCGGGCGGGGATGCGCCGGTGTTCTGGCGCAGTCCGAAGGTGCCATCGGACTTGTCCTTCGTGTACTGGCCCATGCCATTGAGCTGCGGCAGCAGGGCTCCGAAGGCCTGCGGCCGTGATTCGCGCGCGGCGAGCCTATTGGCGTCCGCTTCGCGGATCTGTGGGTCTGCGGTGAGTGCCTTCTGGTAGACCTGCATCAAATCCGCAGCCGGCACCGCCGAGGCGAGACCCAGACCTACGACCGATGAGCACAACAGGACTCGCACGCGCATATCGCTTCCTCGAGATGAAAGGAAACCCCCCGAAAGCGGGGGGTCAACTAGTGTTATATAAGACTATATCACCCAGGGTTGGGTCGGCAAGAGCCGGCCGCCGTGCTTGGAGTTAGCCAGTACTCAATAGGTTGGGAGACTCGGGTCGAGATCTTTGCCCCAGGCCAGTATTCCACCCTTCAAATTGGCCACCGACTTGAAGCCCTTATCCGCAAGAAAGCGTGCAATGTCCATGCTGCGTCGGCCAGAGCGACACATAACCACGGTCTGCCGTTGGGGGTCGAGCTCGCCGAGGCGCTCGGCGACCAATCCCATCGGGATATGGACGATTCCGGACACCTTGGCGACGTCCAGTTCCCAGGGTTCGCGAACGTCGAGCAGCACCACGTCCGCACCCGATTGACGAAGCGCGACAAACTCGGCGGGGGTCAGTTCCGGGACCATGCTAGAACACAAAACGCTGCGGTTGCGGCGCGTTGACGAGCGCGGGAACCGAGGTTTCAAAGAGACTCGTGCGCGTAAATTCCGCTCCCTCGCCGCGTACGACCAGCAGCGCCTCCATCACGGGCGCGCTGCCGGTGATGACGAACAAGCGGCCGCCCTGTTTCAAGGCGCGCTCGAAGCGCGCGTCGTAAATGGGCAGTGAGCCAGTGATGACGATGGCGTCGTAGCGGTCGCGCTCATCGAGCTTGAGGGCGTCCATCGTCTCGACCGACGCCTGTGTGATGCCGGCATTGCGGAGGTTGCGGGTCGCGAGCGCCGCCAGGTCCGGAAAGATCTCGAGGCTGCGGACACGGCCGGCGAGGGTCGCAAGACACGCGGCCAGAAATCCGGAGCCTGCGCCGATCTCGAGCACCTCGGCGTCCGCCCGCAGTTGGAGCAACTCGAGGATGCGGCCGTCCAGCTTGGGCGGCAGCATGATCTGGCCGTGTCCGAGTGGAATCGGCGCGTCCGCGAATGCGGCGCTCCGATAGGCTTCAGGCACGAACTCCTCTCGATGCACGGTGGCAAGCGCCGCCAGGACGCGCTCATCGAGGACGTCCCAGGCGCGCACTTGCTGGGCGATCATCTGTGCCCGCGCGGTCTCTACGTTAAGCATATGGATTGCGACCTTCTGGAGAATTGCGTACGTCATTATGGTGAATTTTGATGGGGTGCGCCAAGACCATACGATATCCTGCGGGTGGGCGTCACCGGTCGTGCGCAAGTGCTGTTGAGGTACTGCTCTACGGTCCTGCCCACGATGTCTGGCGCCCTCCTGGCGAGCAGAAAAGGCGATCCCCGGTACCGTGCAACACTCATAGCTCGCGGGCGTACGGACCGGCGGCAATAAGAATTACAGGCTCGAAACTCGAAGAGCCTGCAGGGGAAGAGTATCCACGCAGTGATGCCAACCATGGCCGTCGGCAGCGCACTGATCGCGCTGGGGGCGTGCGCACTGGTCTTTCTCGTGCTGTGGCGGCGCGAACGGCAGCGGCGGGCGGCCGTGGCGAATCTCGGCGAAACCCTGCATACGATCGCCCACGACAATCGCTTCGACCGCCGCGTGCTCGCCTTGAACGGCGAGCCGACCGTCAATGCGATCCGCGAAGCCGTCAACCAAATCCTCGCCAGGCTCGCGGAGCGCAACGCTCAGGCGCTCGAGCGCGACACGCTCTTCGACCGCCTCATGGAGTCCGTCTCCGAAGCGGTGCTCGTGCATCGCGACAGCATCGAGTTCGCCAACAGCCGTTTCGGCGCGCTCGTCGGCATAGCACCGAAGGACCTGATCGGCCGCAAGCTGGGCGAGCTGGTGCCAAACGAATACGCCGAGCTCGTGACCGATAATATTCGTCGGCGGCTCGCCGGCGAACCCGCGGCGGAACGCTACGAGATCGAGCTGGTCGGCGCGCAGGGCCAGGTGAGCCGGCTCGAACTTGCGACCACGCCCCTCAATCTCGGCGGCTCACCGGCGCTGCTCGTCACGGCCATCGAGATGACGCCGCGCCGGTCCTCCCCGGCGCAGTCCCAGGATCGGTCGCGCGCGCTCGCGACCCTCGATTCGATCGGCGAGGGCGTTATCACGACGGACGCACGCGGCCGCATCGACTACATGAATCAGGGCGCCGAGACCCTCACGGGCCTGTCGGGCGCGGCCGCCGCCGGCAAATTGCTGAGCGACGTGGTGACACTGGTCGATGAGGGCAGCCGCAAGGCGCTCGGTGATCCGGTCCGCCAATCGCTTGCGACCGGCGCACGCGTCACGCTTGGCAAGCGGGCGCTGCTGCTCTCGAAGCAGGGCGCGAATGAATTTTCGATTGAATTAAGCGCCGCGCCCATTCGCGCAGCGAATCAGGAAATCACCGGCGCCGTGATCATCATGCACGATGTCACCGAGATGAGCGGCATCGCGCGCCAGATGTCCTATCAGGCGAGCCACGACGCACTCACGGGACTCGTCAACCGGCGCGAATTCGAGCGGCGACTGCAGGAGGCGCTGGAAGTCGCGCACGGCGGGCGAACCTCGCATGTGCTGTGTTACCTCGACCTCGATCGCTTCAAGGCCGTCAACGACACCTGCGGCCATCT
>JBGPLJ010000088.1:0-11769 GCA_041486385.1 Steroidobacteraceae bacterium | reverse complement strand
GTGGATCGGCTCGTAGAGTCCACTCGTTCCGCTCCCGAGTGACGCTGATGGCAACAGCCCCATGGAGCCGGCCAGTGTCGCGGCCTCATCCGTGAGAATGTCGCCGAACATGTTTTCGGTGAGCAGCACATCGAACACACGCGGCTTCAGAATGAGCGTCATGGCGGCAGTATCGACGAGCATGTGTTCGCAGCGCACGTCCGGAAATTCCGCGGCCATGACTCGCGTAACCACCTGGCGCCAGAGCTTGGAGGTAGCGAGCACATTCTCCTTGTCTACGGATGTGACGTGCTTGCGGCGGGTCCGCGCCAGTTGACCTGCCATGCGCGTGATGCGTTCAATTTCGCCGGCCGAGTAGGCGCACAGGTCGGTGGCGGACGTCTCGGTGCGGGTCTTCTCGCCAAAATAAATGCCGCCCGTGAGTTCTCGCACGACAAGAATATCGACATCGCGCAGGTGCTCGGGCTTGAGCGGTGAGGCGTCGAGTGCGGCCGGGTGCGGCTTCACGGGCCGCAGATTCGCAAACACACCCAGTGCGCGCCGCAGCGCGAGCAGCCCTCGTTCGGGACGCTGCTCCGTTCGCACGCCGCTCCACTTCGGTCCGCCGATTGCGCCCATTAATGTGGCATCGGCCAGCCGGCACAGGGCGAGTGTTGCCGCGGGCAATGGCTCGCCGGACAGATCGATCGCCGCGCCGCCAAACGGCGCCTCCTGCAGTTGAAAGTTGTGGCCGTATTGGGTTGCGATCGCGGCGAGACAGCGCACGGCTTCAGCAGTGACTTCCGGGCCGATGCCATCGCCCGGCAGCACCGCAATCAACGCTTTCATGCGCGGTGATACTCGAATTCGGCGATGTGCTCTGACTGCGCCAGCAAAAAGCCAAGCTCATCGACGCCATGCAACAGGCAGTGGCGCGAGAATCCTTCGAGTGGAAACTCAAGCGCGCGGCCGTCGGGCAAGGCGAGTGTCTTGTGCTCAATGTCGACAGTGACCTCAATGCCCGGATGCGCGATGAGCCACGCGTGCTCCTCGGCTCCGAGCACTATGGGCACGAGTCCGTTCTTCAATGCGTTGCTGCGGAAGATGTCGGCGATTTCCGTGCTTACGATCGCCTGAAAACCGTAGTCGACGAGCGCCCAGGGGGCGTGCTCGCGCGATGAGCCGCAGCCGAAATTGTGCCCGGCCACCAATATGCGGCAACCGGTGGCGGCTGGCTGATTCAAGACGAAGTCGGCGCGCGGCTTGCCGGACGCATCGAAGCGCCAGTCGGCGAACAGTGCCGTTGCGCCGAGACCTGCGCGCGTTGTGGTCGTGAGAAAACGCGCGGGAACGATCTGGTCCGTGTCGATGTTGCTCGCCGGCAGGACAACCGTGCGTGATCGAATCTGACGAATCGGTTGCATATCAGGATAGAACTTCGCGTGGGTCCGTGATGCGGCCGCGCAGGGCGGCGGCAGCGGCGGTCGCCGGACTCGCCAGCAGCGTTCGCGAGCCCGCGCCTTGCCTGCCTTCAAAGTTTCGATTGGAAGTACTCACCGAATACTTGCCGCGCGCAACGGTATCGCCATTCATGCCGATGCACATCGAGCAACCCGACTCGCGCCATTCCGCGCCGGCGGCGGTGAAGATACGATCGAGCCCTTCGGCCTCGGCAATGCGCTTGACGTGCTGCGAGCCGGGTACGACCAGCATGCGCACGCCGTTCGCAATGCGCTTGCCCTTCAAGATGCCCGCCGCGCTGCGCAGGTCCGAAATCCGCCCGTTGGTACAGCTGCCGACGAACACCACGTCGACCGGTTTGTCCTTCAAGGCGTCGCCCGGGCTGAACCCCATATAGTTGAGCGCCTTGTGAAACACCGCGTCGCCATCGGCTGGGATACGGCCGTTCACCGGCAGGACCATTCCCGGATTCGTGCCGTAGGTGATCATCGGCTCAAGTGTCGCAGCATCGATGTCGATCTCGCGATCGAAGCGGGCGCCCATGTCCGTCGGGAGCGTTCGCCAGCATTCGAGCGCGCGCTCCCAGGCGGCGCCGCGTGGTGAACGTGGCCGTTCGGCCAGGAATTCAAACGTCGTCGCATCCGGCGCGATCATGCCTGCACGCGCACCGGCCTCGATCGACATGTTGCACACGGTCATGCGTTCTTCCATCGACAGACCCCGTACGGCTTCACCTCGATACTCGAATACGCTGCCCGTGCCGCCGTCAACGCCAATCTTGCCGATGATCGCGAGAATCAGATCCTTTGCGCCGACGCCGTCCGACAGCCTGCCGTGCACGTTCACGGCAGTCGCACGGGGCTTGCGCTGCAGAAGGCATTGCGTTGCGAGCACGTGACCGACTTCCGTCGTGCCGATTCCGAACGCGAGAGCACCGAAGGCGCCATGCGTACTCGTGTGGCTGTCGCCACAGACGATCGTGCTGCCTGGCTGCGTCAGACCCAGCTCTGGACCGATCACATGGACGATGCCGCGATCAGCATGCTTCATATCGAGGAGTTCGACGCCGAATTGCCGGCAATTGCGCTCGAACTCGGCCATCTGCAGTCTGGCCGATTCGATCGCGATTGGCACCCGCCCAAAGACTTGATCGGCCTGCGTCGGACTTGAGTGATCGAGCGTGCCTATCGTGCGTTCCGGCCGGCGCACCTTGAGATTGCCGGCACGCAGGACCGCAAAGGCCTGCGGTGTCGTGACCTCGTGGGTCAAATGCAGATCAACGTAGAGAACCGCGGGAACGTCGGCCGTCTCCGGCACCACCACATGGCTGCGCCAGATCTTGTCGAGCATCGTTTGAGCTGTCATCGCAAACCGGCGCTCGGCAGGATCAATGCGCGGCGACCGCGCGCGGCGCCGACAGGTCGACGAGATCGAGCCAGCCCCACTTATCCGCAGTCTTGCCGCTGAAGAGCCCGAAGAATGCCTGCTGCAGCTTCTCCGTGATCGGTCCGCGCCGGCCAATGCCAACCTGCAGACGATCGACTGATCGAATCGGTGTGACCTCGGCGGCCGTGCCCGTGAAGAAGAGTTCGTCCGCGAGATAGAGCATCTCGCGCGGAATGTTCTGCTCCTTAACCTCGATGCCGAAGTCGCGCGCGAGCTTCAGAATCGTATCGCGGGTGATGCCCGAGAGAATGGCGGCGGCGGCGGGCGGCGTCATCAACACGCCGTCTTTCACGAGGAAGAGATTCTCACCGCTGCCTTCGCTCACCATGCCGTCCACACCGAGACCGATGCCTTCGGCAAAGCCGAGACGCTGTGCTTCCATGCCGATCAATTGACTTGAAAGATAGTTGCCACCGGCCTTGGCCATCGCAGGAATCGTATTGGGAGCGAGGCGCTGCCACGACGACACGCAGACGTCGACGCCTTGTTCCAAGGCTTCCTGTCCCAGATACGTTCCCCACTCCCATGCGGCAATCGCGATATCGATTGGCGGCGGATTGCGCGGGACCACTCCGATTTCGCCGTAGCCGCGGAACGCGAGCGGGCGGAGGTAGGCGCCCTTCACGAGGCCGTTGGCGGCAAGAACCTCCTTCTGCGCAGCGTTCAATTGATCGGCGGTGAACGGCAGTTCCATGCGATAGATCTTTGCGGACTCCAGGAAGCGCTTGGTGTGATCCTGCAGACGAAAGATTGCGAGGCCGCGGTGCGTTGCGTACGCGCGCACCCCTTCAAACACGGACGAACCATAGTGCAGGGCGTGAGTCAGCACGTGCACCGTCGCCTTTTCCCAGGGGACGAGTTTGCCGTTGAACCAGATGTACTTGGTGGCCGGAATGGGCATGAGGCGCTCCGTTGCTTGGGCTTCTGACTACCGAACCTTGGGTCTCAGACGGCCGCTTTGGCGACCGCCGCGCTCCTGCTGCGTCGGTCCCGCGGCTTGCGCACGGTCGTCTGGCGGCCGAGCTCGATGCGATTGATGACTTCGAGGAAAGCGCGCACCGCCGATTCAACAATATTGGTGCTGACGCTAGAGCCCCGGTAAGTGCGGTCATTGTACTCCACGTACACCACCGCTTCGCCCTGTGCGTCTTCGCCCTCCGACACGCTTCTCAGTTCAAACTTCCTGAGGCTGACCTCAATGCCGGTCGCGGCCTCGATTGCCTTGAACGCCGCGTCCACGGGGCCGTCGCCGCTTGCCTGCTGCTGCACCGGATCCTTGCCCTTGGCCGCGAGACGCACCGTCGCCGTCGCAGTGGACAGTCCCGAAACGGTGTCGAGCGCCTCCAGTGTCCACGGCCCTGCCGAGCCGCCCTCGGACCGCAGCACGAGAGCTTCGATGTCGCCGTCGAACAATTCCTTCTTGCGATCGGCGAGCGCCTTGAATTCCTCGAACACGCGGTTCAACTCGACTTCATCGAGCTCAAATCCCAGGTGCTCGACGCGCTCCCGGAAAGCGTGACGGCCGCTGTGCTTGCCGAGCACCAGATACGTCTTTGACAGCCCCACGTCCTGGGGACGCATGATCTCGTAGGTCGAGTGGTGCTTCAGCATGCCGTGCTGATGAATGCCGGACTCGTGCGCGAATGCATTCTCGCCGATGATCGACTTGTTTCGCGGAATGGGCATACCGGTGATGCTCGAGACCAGGCGGCTCGTCGGATAGAGGCGCGTAGTGTTAACGCTGGTCTTAAGCCCGAAGTACGCCTCGCGCGTGCGTAATGCCATCACCACTTCTTCGAGCGCACAGTTGCCAGCGCGTTCGCCGATGCCGTTGATCGTGCATTCGATCTGCCGCGCTCCTGCCTGCACAGCGCTCAAACTGTTGGCGACGGCCATGCCGAGATCGTCATGGCAGTGTACCGACAGCGTTACCCGCTCAATTCCGGGAACAGTGCTGCGAAGGTAGCGAAACACCTCGGCGAATTCCTGCGGCACCGTGTAGCCGACCGTGTCTGGAATGTTGACCGTGGTGGCGCCGGCTTCCACTACGGCGGTGACGACATCCTTTAAGAAGTCCAGTTCGGTGCGCGAGGCGTCTTCCGGCGAGAACTCCACGTCGTCGGCTGCGGAGCGGGCGAGCCGCACGGCCTCGACCGCGAGACGCAGGATTTCGTCCTTGGCCATGTTGAGCTTGAGTTCACGATGAATCGCGCTGGTCGCGAGAAAGACGTGAATTCGCTTGCGCTTTGCCGGCTCCAGCGCACGCGCCGCGCGCTCGATGTCCTCGGGGTTGCAGCGCGCGAGACCCGCGATGATCGGTCCATCAACTTCGCGCGCAATCACATTGACTGACTCCCAGTCGCCGCGCGAGGCGACGGGAAAACCCGCCTCAATGACATCGACACCGAGTTCCGCAAGTGCGCGCGCAACGCGTAGCTTCTCCGGAAGGGCCATGCTGCAACCCGGCGCCTGCTCGCCGTCGCGAAGCGTCGTATCGAAGATCATCACGTGATTCGGATCGCGCACGTTCATGGCTCTGTGGCTCCCTCAATGGTCCGAAGACATCTGCTTTGGATCAGCGTTCCTGGCCGCGTTGCGCCAGGCCATAGCTCATGCTGGCGAGCGCCTCCGTTTCGGCATGGGCCTGTGCGGCCGGCACGGGCTCCCCATGCAGCACCGCAACGAGTACGTCGTGACTGATGTTGCCGCCCGACAGCACGAGCCCGACGCGCGCACCCGCAATGCGTCCGCGCAACTTTATGGCGCCAGCCAGCGCAGCGGCTCCCGCACCTTCCGCGAGTTGATGCACGGTCTCGGCGTAGCAGCGGATGGCAGCGTGCAACTCCGCCTCGCTTACGAGCACCATGTCGTCCAACAGCTCGCGCAACATGCGCACGGGTTCGGCAGCCGGCACCCGCGTTGCGAGACCATCGGCAATTGTCGGGCCGACCGGCACCTCAACCAGTTCACCGGTCAGGTACGCGCGCGCGAGCGCCGGGGCACTCATCGCTTGCACCCCGACGATTCTCGTATGTGGACTCAACGCGCGAATGGCGAGAGCCATACCGACGGCAAGGCTGCCGCCGCCGACCGGCACAAAGATGAAGTCGAGCGGCTCCGTGCTCTGTTCGAGCATCTCCAGTGCAACCGTGGCGTAGCCTGCAACCAGGCTCGGTTCGCGCGACGGGTGCACAAGACGTGCGCCGCTCTGCGCTGCGAAGATTTCAGCCGCTTCCCAGGCGGCATCGAAATCGACGCCAGAGATCCGCACATCTGCGCCCAGGGCGCGCATCGCTGCGTCCTTGTCGGGATTGTTGGCCGTCGGGACGAAGATTGTCGCGCGCACTCCATGCTGGCGCGCGGCGTACGCCAGCGACTGGCCGTGGTTGCCTCGCGTCGCCGTCGCGATTCCGCGCGCCCGCTCCTCCGGCGTAAGTTTGTCGAGAAGATTGAGGCCGCCCCGAACCTTGAACGACCCGAGCAACTGCGCGTTCTCGAGTTTTACGAACGCGCGGCAGCCCAGTCGTTGTGACAGGAGCGGGTGTGTGACGAGCGGCGTCGCCGTCAGGTGGCTCGCTAGCAGCTGACGGGCTTCGACGATGTCATCGAAATGCACGCCGCCGGTCCGCCGGTCGGAGGCGGGGATCGACGGCATGTTGCGCAGCGAGAGCTTCATCGACGTCGCAGTTCCCGTATGTTCACTACTGATTGAGCCACGGCATGCGGGCGCGCAGCTTCACTCCGACCTTCTCGATTGGATGTTCGAGATCGGCCTTCAGCAGCCGGTCGTATTCCTTGCGTCCGGATTTATTCTCGGCGATCCATTGCCGCGCGAAGCGGCCGGTCTGAATTTCCTTCAACACCTTGGCCATAGTCTTCTTGACGCGCGCGTCGATAACGCGCGGCCCACGCGTCAGGTCGCCGTACTTCGCCGTTTCGCTGATGAACTGATGCATCTTGGTGATGCCGCCTTCGTGCAGCAGATCCACGATCAATTTCAGTTCGTGCAGCACTTCGTAATACGCGACCTCGGGTTGATAGCCGGCTTCGACCAGTGTTTCAAAGCCCTTGGTGACGAGCTCCGTGCAGCCGCCGCAGAGCACGGCTTGCTCGCCAAAGAGGTCGGTCTCGGTTTCTTCCGAGAACGTCGTCTCGAGGACTCCGCCGCGGGTGCCGCCGATGCCGTGCGCGTAAGCAAGGGCTCGCGCGTGGGCGCCGCCCGTCGCATCCTGCGAAACTGCGATCAGGCAGGGGACACCGCGGCCCTGCTGATACTGGCGGCGCACCAGATCGCCCGGGCCCTTGGGCGCGATCAGCACGACATCGAGATCCTTGCGCGGACGAATCTGCTTGAAGTGGATGTTGAAGCCGTGCGCGAACAAGATCGTTGCGCCTCTCTTCAGGTGCTTCTCGACGAGCTTATACAGCTCACGTTGCGCCAGGTCCGGCACGAGAAACGCGATCAGATCGGCGCCGGCCACCGCAGCTGTCGGCTCGGCGACCTCCAGGCCATCCTTCTTCGCCTTGCGCCAGCTGGCGCCACCCTTGCGCACGCCGACCACCACCTCCAATCCGCTGTCAGGCAGATTGAGTGCATGTGCGCGACCCTGGCTTCCATAGCCGAGCACAGCGACGCGTGCGCCCTTCAGCGCCTTCTTGTCGACGTCCTTCTGCGAATACAACTGCATGACGAAATCTCCTGGCGATGTCTTTGATCTTTTCGATTGACGAGAAACTTGATGATTCGATCGACGAAAAAAAACCCCGCTGCGGCTTTGGGCCGGTGCGGGGTTCCTGTTTTCTTTGGCCTCGACGCTTGTGAGCGACTTCAGGTCAGGATCCCGCACCTCCGACTAAGGAGCAGCAGGTTGAAGTCAATAAGGCCGCCGAGCACAGCCAAGTGCGAAACTTGCTCCAGAGTTGGCGTTGGGCGGATGCGCGCGCTCATGGGTTCGTCTGTTTGGGCTCGGAGGTTCCTAAGTAGTCAAGCGAAGTCAAAGGCTTGGCCCGATAGGAGCATAGGAGCCGTCGGGTTGTCAACGGCATGAGGGCGACAGGAGGGGCCATGCTCAGTGACGCTCTTTCACGCCGCCTACTATTCCCTTAGCCTCGCATCCATGAGCACGTTCGTAGAGGGCCCCGCGCAGGATGCTGTTCCCCTGACGCTGGTGACGGAGGCCGCATTCGACAGCTGGCTGGCCCGCCAGAATCCAGAAACACGCGGCTGGGCGGCGGCTATGGGCTTCAAGGCGGAGCGCCACCGATTGCTGCTTGTTCCGGGCGCTAGCGGGCAGGTTGCGAGTGCCGCCGTTGGACTCGGTCCGCTTGCAGATTTTGACGCGCTGTCGCTGTGGCATACCGCGCTGCTACCCGATCGACTGCCAGCCGGCCGCTATGTCTTCGCAGATGAGCTCTCGGCGCGGTCAACAATACAAGCGGCGCTCGGCTGGGCTGTAGGGGCATATCGCTTCGACCGATATCGCAAGGCACCTGCGCGTGGCGAAGCGGCGCTCGTTTGGCCAAGCGCATGTGATCGCCGGTACGTCGAGAGCGCGGCGCGATCCATGGCGTGGGCGCGCGATCTCATTAACACGCCCGCCAACGACATGGGACCTGTGCAACTTGCCGCCGAAGCACAGCGCATGGCGGAGAGGCACGGGGCGACCATTGAAACTGTCGTGGGTGTCGAGCTTCTCAAGCGCAACTATCCGGCCGTGCATGCCGTCGGCAGAGGCGCGGCGGCGGAACCGCGCCTGATCGACATCACCTGGGGCAGGCCTGAGCATCCCCTCGTGACGCTGGTTGGCAAGGGCGTATGTTTCGACAGCGGCGGTCTCGACGTAAAGCCGGCTGCTGGCATGCTGCTCATGAAGAAAGACATGGGCGGCGCCGCGTGCGTGCTTGCGCTCGCGCAAATGGTGATGGAATCGAAGCTGCCACTGCGCTTGCGGGTGCTCGTCCCGGCGGTCGAGAACAGCATCTCCGGGGATGCCTATCGGCCCGGCGATGTTCTGCGTACGCGCAAGGGCTTGACTGTCGAGGTAGGCAATACCGACGCCGAGGGCCGGCTGGTACTTTGCGATAGCCTGGCGGAAGCGGATGCCAGCCGTTCGGAACTCATTATTGATATGGCGACACTGACTGGTGCCGCGCGCGTCGCGCTTGGACCGGAATTACCGGCCGCCTATTCGAATGACGAAGCGCTGCTGTCGGAGTTCATACGTATTGCGGACCGTGAGCACGATCCCGCCTGGCCGATGCCGCTTTGGGCAGGCTATGACGACGAGCTTGCCAGCAAGATTGCCGACTTGAATAACGTATCGGCCACGAGCTACGCAGGCTCGGTCATTGCCGCACTTTTTCTTAGGCGGTTCGTGACGCAGTGTCCGTGCTGGTTGCATATCGACCTTTTTGCGTGGAATGCGAAAGAGCGCCCCGGCCGGCCGGTCGGCGGGGAAGCGCAGTGCGTGCGAGCCGTACATGCTTTGCTCGTCAAACGATATGGGACGCCATGAAAAAATCGAGAAATGACAATCCGCGCCAGTATTCGAGTCTGGTCGTAGACGGCATCAAGCAGACACCTAGCCGAGCAATGCTACGTGCCGTCGGGTTTACAGATGCGGACTTCAGCAAGCCGCAGATTGGAATTGCGTCCACATGGAGCAATCTCACACCGTGCAACATGCACATTGACGGGCTGGCTCGGATTGCCGCCGAAGGCGCCGATCGTGCCGGCGGGAAGAGCGTGACCTTCAATACGATCACCGTATCCGACGGCATCTCCATGGGTTCGCCAGGTATGCGCTACTCGCTGGTGTCCCGTGAGGTGATTGCCGACTCGATCGAGACTGTTGTTGGTGCGCAGGGCTTCGATGGTCTCGTCGCAATCGGCGGCTGCGACAAGAACATGCCAGGCTGCGCAATCGCGATTGCTCGTCTCAATCGACCGGCCATATTCGTCTATGGGGGAACCATTCGACCAGGAGCGAAACGCCGCGACATCGTTTCGGTATTCGAAGCGGTCGGCGGCTATGCGGCAGGTCGGGTAAGCGAGGGTGAACTCGCGGAAGTGGAGCGGACCGCGATTCCAGGTCCCGGTAGCTGCGGTGGGATGTACACGGCCAACACCATGGCCTCGGCGCTCGAGGCGCTCGGCTTGAGCCTGCCGAACAGCTCCGCGCAGGAGGCGGTCGCCGACGTTAAGTATGAAGACTGCCGTCGCGCTGGTGAGGCTGTGGTCGCGTTGGTCAAAGCGGGGATTCGCCCTTCGGACCTCCTGACTCGCAAGGCTTTCGAAAACGCGATCACCGTCGTCATCGCCCTCGGTGGTTCGACCAACGCCGTGCTGCATCTGCTCGCGATTGCCCATGCCGCGCGCGTGCGGCTCGCGCTGGATGATTTCACCCGCATTGGCAAGCGCGTGCCGGTGCTCGTGGACTTGAAGCCAAGCGGGCGCTTTCTGATGTCTGAACTCATTGCCATTGGTGGCATACAGCCACTGATGAAAACTCTTCTCGACGCGGGCCTGCTGCATGGTGACTGCCTGACAGTTACTGGGCGCAGCGTTGCTGAGAATCTTGCCGCAGTGGGCGCCTACCCAAGTCGACAACAGATCGTGCGGCCGCTCGCAAACCCGATAAAGAAAGAGAGCCACCTCGTGATCCTGCGCGGTAATCTCTCGCCCGAGGGGGCGGTTGCCAAGATCACCGGTAAAGAGGGGCTAAAATTCAGCGGGCCCGCACGCGTGTTTGACTCGGAAGAGGCATCGTTGACAGCAATCCTCGACGGTACAGTGCAAGCGGGGGAGGTCGTGGTCATTCGCTATGAGGGGCCGCGAGGCGGGCCGGGCATGCGCGAAATGCTGAGTCCTACTGGCGCGCTCATGGGCAAAGGGCTTGGCAATCAGGTCGCGCTGATAACCGATGGGCGTTTCTCAGGCGGCAGTCACGGGTTCGTCGTCGGGCACGTGTCGCCAGAAGCGGCGCTCGGCGGACCATTAGCACTCGTGCGCAATGGCGATCGAATCAGCATTGACGCGCAGCGCCGTGAGCTGCGCATGGAAGTTTCTGCCAGCGAATTGGCGCGTCGACGCCGCGCATGGAAATTGCCCCGACCGGGTCCAACTCTCGGGGTGCTGGCGAAGTACGCGCGCTCGGTGACCAGCGCGTCGTTCGGTGCAGTGACGGACCCGTTGAACGCAGATTCCACGCACCGTCGGTCGAGTCGAACGAGCAGGACGGGACGAGCGCGCAGGTCGTGAGAAAAAATGCGCGCGAGGCACGGAACAGTGCCAATTTTGTGAAGCCGAATAAGTCAGTTACCCGTTGTGTTGTCCGGGGTGTCCGGGTAGAGTTTGGCCACAACGCGCCGGGCGGCACGAATTATTACGTTGCAGCAACCGACAGTGGGTGAGCTGCATTTGCATGATGAAAATGGGGGCTGCGGCGAGGCAGCGTATCTTACAAACGAAGTTCGCACGAATACCGAACCCGAACATGTGCCTGCGGCGTTAGCAGCGACCGACGGGCAGTTGATGGGTCAACCACAATATCCATACTGAGCCCAGCGGTTCACACAGATAAAGGTCCAACCAGCGAGTCGCGGAAATCAATGGCGTCAAACTCTCAAGCCACAGGCGTAATCAATCGGCGGCTGATTGCGTTCGTAATACTGGTGTTGCTGCATGTCGGTATCCTCTACGCCCTGGCCACCGGGCTCGCGCGCAAGGCCGTCGAAATGCTGGCACCTCCGATTGAAGTCGAGAATATCGACGAAGTGAAGAAGGACGAGCACGAGCCTCCGCCCCCGGCCCCGCGGATGGATTTCCCCCCGCGCGTCGTGCGGGCCGCCGGGGGCGGGGGTGTCGCGGCGGTGGCGAGGGCG
>JBGPLJ010000087.1:0-11824 GCA_041486385.1 Steroidobacteraceae bacterium | reverse complement strand
GATCGCCGCCTCGCCGAGCTCGCATCTCATCCCCGCAAGCGCACGCTCTGCCACAACGACGTGCATCGGCAGAATATCGTCGACGGCCGTGCGCTCACGCTCATTGATTGGGAATACGCGGCCGTCGGCGATGGCATGTTCGATCTCGCTTCCTTCGCCTGCTATCACGATCTCGATGCGGCCGCGCGCGCGCATTTGCTCGAGTCCTACGCGCCGGGCGCGGCCGCCGTCCCCGGTGAAGTCTTCGATAACTACTGCTGGCTCTTCGACTACATGCACCTCCTGTGGCTCGAGCTCAGCACGTGCGATGCCGCCGATTGCGCGCGGCTGGCGCAGCGGCTCGCAGGCGGCAGCGCGTAGCGGTGGCCTCGCGCAATACTTTTGGGCAAACTACGCGCCCACTTGAGGCGAGGACATCATGGCGAATTTAATCGTCGTCGATCGTGACGACAAAGAACACGTGGTCGAAGGCAGGGTCGGGCTCAAGGTCATGGAGACCTTACGCGAGCTCGATTTCGGAGTCGCGGCGATCTGCGGGGGGCTGTGCTCGTGCGCGACCTGCCACATGTACGTTGACCCCGCGTGGATGAACAAGCTCCCGGCCAAGCAGTCCGACGAACAGGACCTGCTCTCGGAGCTGCAGCACTACGAGGAATCACGCTCCCGCTTGAGCTGCCAGGTGGATTTTACCGCGGCGCTCGACGGCCTCAAGATCAAGATTGCGCCCGACGAATAGGGCGACGCTATTTCTTCTTCTCCGCCTGCCGACGCACGGCATCCTGCGCTTCCTTGATCGCGGCCGCATCGCCGAGATAGCGGCTCGAGCGCGGTTGCAGCGCCTCATCGAGTTCGTAGAGCAGCGGCACACCCGTCGGGATGTTGAGCTCGACGATATTCTGCTCGGACACGTTGTCGAGCATTTTCACGAGCGCGCGCAGGCTGTTGCCATGCGCGGCGATGAGAACGTTGTGTCCGGCCTGCAACTCCGGAGCGATGCGGCTCTGCCAGTAGGGCAGAACGCGCGCCAGTGTGTCCTTGAGCGATTCCGTTGCCGGCAGCTCGGATGCGGCGAGCCCCGCGTAACGCGGGTCGAAGCGCGGATGGCGCTTGTCATCGAGCGACAGCGGCGGTGGTGGAATGTCGTAGCTGCGCCGCCAGATCTTCACCTGCGCTGCTCCGTGTTGCTCCGCGGTCTGCGCTTTGTCGAGTCCTTGCAGGGCGCCGTAGTGACGCTCATTCAGGCGCCAGCTGCGCTCCACCGGAATCCACATGAGGTCCATCTCATCGAGCGCGATCCAGAGCGTGCGGATCGCGCGCTTGAGCACCGACGTGAACGCAATGTCGAATACCAGGCCCGCCTTGCGCATCTCGATAGCGCCCTGGCGCGCTTCCAGGCGGCCGAGCTCCGACAGATCGACGTCGGTCCAGCCGGTGAAGAGGTTGTTTACGTTCCAGATGCTCTGGCCGTGACGCAAAAGTAGAAGCTTGCCAACCACGAGGAATCCTTCTGTCTTGAAGTCAGTTGCTGGAAGAGCGGGCTGCGCCCGTAACTATGCCGTGATCGCACCAGACTCTGCCAGTGGCACGCGTCGCTGCGAGCGCAGCCGTATTGCGCGCGTGGGCGGACCGATCCGCCGGGCCATGATAGAGATGAAACGCGATAGCGGCGAACAGGATCGAACGCCGCGCGCTACCGGCATTTTCAAGCCGCGCACAGAGTTCCTTGTCCGCCGAGCCCCAGCCGGACAAGGTCTCATCGAAGCCATTCACCTTGAGGAGATCTTCCCGCCAGAGGCCCTGGTTGCAGGACTTGATCGCAATCAGCGAGTTCGCGAGTGGCCCGACGAGGCGGCTCACGCGCGGGGCGTGCCAGGCGTAGAGACGGCGGCGTCCACCCAATCCGGCACTCGCCAGATGCGGTAACTCGCCCGAGGCGAGCGCGCGCCGTGTCGCAGACTCATCGAGCAGCACGCGGGTGCCCTGCGTGTAGCAGCCGCGTTTTGCTGCACGCCGATGATCGGCAACGAAGTCCGGATGCAGCAGCATGTCGCCGTCGATGAGCACGATGTAATCGCTCTGCGCCTCGGCGATCGCGCGATTGCGCATGCGGCCGGGCTGAAACCCCTGATGCTCGCGCCATACGTGCCGCACGGGAAACGCGGAGCCCGCAGCGAAGCCCGCGACGACGGCACGCGTCTCGGGACCGGATCCGTCATCGGCAATCAGCAGCTCGTCCGGCGCCGAGGACTGGCGCGCGAGCGTTTCCAGCACGCGCGTAAGCGCGTCCGGCCGCTCGTAGGTGGTCGCGATGAGCGCAAGGCGCATGACCCGGAATTGCGTTCAGGGAGGAGCGAGGCGGCGCACGGCCTGCAACGCAACCGAGAGCGTCGGGAAGTCGGCGGCGACGCCCGTCTTCATGTCTTTCAGCGTCTGGCGCAGATGCTCGACATCGCTCTTGCGCGCGGCGAGCCAGGCCTGCACGGCATGCGCCGAATCGGCCTTGCGGCGGGACTTCACCGCCAGCACGGTGGTCACGAGGCGCCGTTGCAGGGAATAGAGATTGTCGCGCAGCGTGCCGCGCGCCACGGCCTGCCACTGACCCTCCACGGCAAGCCGTTCGATCTGATCGCGCAACCAATCGAGTGCGAGCGCGTCGCCGAGCGCAAAGTAGACGCGCGCCGCATAGGGCACAGCGACACCCGCTGCATTCGCGGTTTCGACGATGTCGAGCGCCGCATTGAGCGGCGCGATATTCGCGATCCGCCGCGCGATCTTCTCGCCGACGCCTGCCGTCTCGAGCTCGCGGCAGGTCAATTGATGGCGCTTCAGATCCGCCCCCGTGAGCACGCCGGGCAGCGCGGCATCGAGCGCGAGAACACCCGGACGCATGCTTGACACACGCTGGTCGATATCGAGGCTGCCGCCGCGGTCCGCGAGCAGCCAGTACGTCATGTGGCGCAGCAGTCGGCTCGTCTGAAACATCATCGAATACTGCACGTCGCTCGGCACGCGGTTATCGACGGATTCGATTGCGGCCCACAGATCGCGCATTGAGAAGACTTCACGCGCGATCGTGTAGGCGCGCGCGATCGCGGCGACCTCCGCGCCCGTGTCTTCCCGGGCGCGAATGGCGAACACCGGGCCCATGCGGTTCACGAGACTGTTGGTGGTCGCGGTCGCGATGATTTCGCGGCGCAGGCGGTGGCGGTCGAGATGACGGCCGTAGCGCTTGCGGATCGGTTCCGGGAAGTAACGCACGAGCTCGCGTGACAGATACTTGTCTTCCGGAACGTTGGAATGGATGAGCTTGTTGTAGAGCCAGATCTTGCTGTAGCTCAGGATAACGGCAAGCTCCGGCCGCGTGAGGCCCTTGCCCATCTTGCGCCGGTCGGCGACCGCTTCGTCATTCGGCAGATACTCGAGCGCCGCGTTCAACTCACCCGACTGCTCGAGCGCCCGCATCACGTGCACATGTTCGGCAAGACGTTCGCGGGCGTGTGCTTCGAGTGCGCTCACGGCCTGGCTCTGCAGATAGTTGTTGCGCACGACCAGCTCGGCGATCTCATCGGTCATCGAGACGAGCAGGCGATTGCGGTCATCGAGCGACAGACGGCCGCGTGCGACCACGGCGTTCAGGAGAATCTTGATGTTGACTTCGACGTCCGAGCAGTTGACGCCCGCGGAGTTGTCGATGAAGTCCGTGTTGAGGCGTCCGCCTTTCAGTGCGTACTCGACACGGCCCCGCTGCGAAAGCCCAAGATTGCCGCCCTCACCGATGACTTTGGCCGCGACCTCGCTGCCATTGACGCGCACCGCATCGTTCGCGCGGTCGCCGATGTCCGCGTTCGTTTCGCCGGCCGCTTTGACATACGTACCGATGCCGCCATTCCAGAGAAGGTCGACCGGCATGCGCAGAATGGCGCGGATGATTTCCTGCGGCGTGGCCGCGCTCGTGGGGTGCGCGAGCATGCGCTGCGCCTCCGCCGACAGCGTGATTGACTTCAGCTGCCGCGAAAAGACGCCGCCGCCCTTCGCGATGAGCTTGCGGTCGTAGTCCTCCCAGCTCGAGCGCGGCAGGTCAAAGAGGCGTGCGCGTTCGCGGAAACTGGCGCGCGCATCGGGTTCGGGATCGAGAAAGATGTGCTGGTGATTGAACGCCGCCAGCAGACGAATGTGCCTGGAGCGCAGCAGACCGTTACCGAACACATCGCCCGCCATATCGCCGATGCCGGCGACCGTGAAGTCGCGCGCCTGGGTATCGATGCCCATCTCGCGGAAGTGACGCTTGACGCACTCCCAGCCGCCGCGCGCGGTGATCGCCATCTTCTTGTGGTCGTAGCCGGCCGAACCGCCCGAGGCGAACGCGTCGCCGAGCCAGAAGCCGTACTCGGCGGAGAGTTGATTCGCGATGTCGGAGAACGTGGCGGTGCCCTTGTCGGCAGCCACGACGAGATACGGATCGTCGCCGTCGCGGCGCACGACGAGCGGCGGCGGCACGATGCGATCGCGCACGATGTTGTCGGTGAGGTCGAGCAGGCCGCGGATGAACGTCTGATAGCAGAACACCACTTCGCGCTGGATGTCATCGCGTCCCGTCGCGGGCAGCCGCTTCGGCACGAACCCGCCCTTCGCTCCGACCGGCACGATGAGGGTGTTCTTGACGTTCTGGGCCTTCATGAGCCCGAGCACTTCGGTGCGGAAGTCCTCGCGCCGGTCCGACCAGCGGATGCCGCCGCGCGCTACGTGACCCTTGCGCAGATGCACGCCTTCGACCCGTGGCGAGAACACGAAGATCTCGAACATCGGCCGCGGCAACGGCAGATCCGGCACCTTCTCCGGGTCGAGCTTGAACGAGAAATAGGCCTTGGGCTCGCCGCTCGCGCTCGTCTGATAGAAATTCGTGCACAGCGTTGCGCCGATCGCTGCACGGAACGCGCGCAGGATGCGATCTTCATCGAGGCGCGCAACGCGCTCGAGGCCGGTCTTGAAAGCCTTGCCGAGTTTCGCGACGAGCGCGCTGCGCGCGCGCGCCTCGAGCGCGGGATCGAATTGCGCCGCGAACAATTGCGCGAGGAGCGCCGCGAGTCTGGCGTTGTCGGCGAGCACCTGCTCCATGTAGCTCTGACTGAAGAGCATGCCGGTCTGCAGCAGATAGCGGCAATAGGCTCGCAGCACGACGATCTGGCGCCAATCGAGACCGGCGGCGAGCACCAGGCGATTGAAGCCGTCGTTGTCGGCGCGCGCGAACCACACGCTTGCAAATGTCTCGAGCAGGCGCGCGCGCACGGCGTCGACATCGATGGGCGCGCCCGATCTTTGTTCGAGCTTGAAGTCCTGAATCCAGATGGTCTCGTTTTCCGTGGGCCGCAACTCGTAGGGCTGCTCGCTGATCACCTTGAGGCCCATGTTTTCCATCATGGGCAGTACGTCCGAAATCGGTATCGGGAGCGAGCGTCGATAGAGCTTCAGGTGCAGCTGGGACGGATGATCGAGCGCCGAGCGGCAGAGGCTCGTCTTCAGGCCGGTCGGTTCATCGACGAGCGCTTCCAGCACTTCGACGTCGGCGAGCGCATCGGTGGCCGAAACGCTCGCCTGATAGGCGGGGGGAAACGTGCGCTCGAAGCGCCGCGCGAGTGCGAGTGCGCGCGTCTCGTCATGACGCGCGGCGAGTGCGTCGCGGAAGGCGTCCGACCAGGTGCGCACGGCGCGCGACATGAGCTGCTCGACGGCGTGCGTGTCGATTGCGCGCGTGTCGTCGGGATCCGTGCGCACGAGCATGTGCGCGCGCGCCAGCACGGAGTCGGAAAGCTGCACCTGTGTCTCGAGCGCCTTGCCGTGGAAGGCGCTCATCACGATCGCTTCGATGCGCTGGCGCGCCTCGGTGTTGTACCGATCGCGCGGGACGTAGATGAAGCAGGAGTAGAAGCGGCGGAACGGATCGCGCCGTACGAACAGGCGCAGCTGCTGGCGCTCGTAAAGATTGACGATGCCGCGAACGATCGCGATGAGATCGTCGACGCTCGCCTGAAAGAGCTCATCACGCGGAAAGGTCTCGAGGACATGCAGCACGGACTTGGCGTCATGACTTTGCGTGGCGAGCCCGAACTGGCCGAAGACCTGACTCACCTTGTGGCGCAGGACCGGAATTTCGGCCGGGCTCTTGCTGTACGCGCTCGAAGTCCAGAGGCCCAGGAACCGGTGCTCGCCAGTCACCGTGCCGCGCGCGTCGAAAGTCTTCAGGCCCACGTAGTCGAGATAGCTCCCGCGATGCACGGTCGAAATGGAATTCGCCTTGGTGATGACGAGCAGCGATCGTCCGCGCGCACTGGTGCGAATGTCGCCGGTCAGCAGCGTCGGGCGCACTCGCCGCCGGCCGCGTCGATTGCCACGGAGGATCCCGAGCCCGCTTGCGATGTCGGGCGCCAGGGAATCGCTGCTACGGCCGCGCTTCAGCCGGTAATGGCGATAGCCGAGAAGCGTGAAGTGATTGGCTTCCATCCATTCGATGAGCGCCCGCGCTTCCTGAACCTCGCCGCGCGGCAGCGGCGGCGGCGAGCTTTCCAGTTCCGTGGCGAGCGCACGGAGCCGGCGGCGCATCGGCTGCCAGTCGGCCACCGCCACGCGCACATCGTCGAGCGTCGAGCGCAGACGCGCAAGCATGCGATCGAGGCGCGCCGCATCGAGATCGCGGTCGATCTCGAACAGCTGCCAGGACTCGGCACGCGATGCGCCCGTGGGCTTGTCCCGAATCGCCGTGAGTTGTCCGCGCCCGTCGCGTTCGACATTGAGGACGGGGTGCACGATGAGATGCACCGCTCGCTCTTCCTGCTTGAATACGATACCGAGCGAATCGACGAGGAAGGGCATGTCGTCCGTGACCACGGCGACGATCGTGCGGCGTGATTCCCAGCCGTCGGCCGAGGCGTCGGGATTGAACACGCGGATGAGCGGTACGCCGTGCTGGCGGCGCGCGCCGAGCGCAAGATGGGCAAGCGCGGCGGCGGCGAGATTCTCGAACGAACGTTCGCGCAGATCTTCTTCCGCGACTCCGTGGTAGTAAGCGCGGATAAAGCTCGCGGCGAGCGGTGCCCGTACGCTCGCACGGCGACGGCTCGCATGTTTGACGATGCGCTCGATCAGCGCGAGGCGCGCAGCGGGGACTTTGCCGAGCATGGTCTGCGTGTAGGTATTGCGGGTCGGGTGGTCAGTCGGGCTGTTCCAGGTCCTTGATGACCGCGGCGAGGAAGCGCACGGCTTCACCGCCCATCACGCAGCGGTGATCGAACGTGAGCGACAAGGGCATGCGCAGGTGCGCTTCGATGCGTCCCATCACCGCCACGACGTCATGCTTGAGACTGCCCGCGCCGAGGATGGCCACCGCCGGCGGCACGACGAGCGGCGTCGCATAGCGCCCGGCGATCGTGCCAAAATTCGACAGCATGATGGTGAAGTCCTTCAGATCCTCGGGCGCGAGCGTGCGCGCCTGTGCCGCGGCTTTCAACCGCGCGACTTCATTGCGCAACTCGATGGCTGAACGGTTGCCGACGTCGCGCAGCACCGGCACGATCAAGCCTTCCGCCGTGTCCACGGCGATCGCCACGTCCACGCGCGGGAGGAGTTTGCGGGTTTGCGATTCCGCGTCGAACCAGGCATTCAAGCCGACTTCAGCCTTGCAACCGGCCGCGAGCGCACGCAGCAGCCGCACCGTGTAGTTGCTCTTGCGTGTCCAGTCGTTGAGATCGGCGTCGTCGAAAACCGTGCAGGAGGCGACCTGATCGCGGGACAGCGACATGCTGTGCGCCATTGCGCGACGCGTGCCCCGCAAGCGCTCGGCATCACCGACGGGTGTGCTCGCCGCGCTCGGACGTGCCGAAACCTGCGGCCGCGCGACCTGCAATTGGCTGGCGCTCATGACGTCGTCAAGGGTGATCAATCCGCTGCGGCCGCTGCCGGTGACCGACTCGATATCGACGCTCAAGCGGCGCGCGAGCGCCCGTGCCGCTGGCGCCGCGCGAACGCGATCGCGGACGGCACCGCCGGTGCCACCGGCGATGGCGTTTTCGATGAGTTCGTCGTCGCTCGTCGGCATGTTGCCGACGACCGTTCCGGAATCATCCGCTATTTTCTGTTTGGGTTTGCTCGGCCTGGACTCGGCAGCTGCGGGCTTCGCGCCCGGCGCCACGCCTTCGATTTCAAAGTCCACGAGTGGCTTGCCGGTCTCCACGACGGCGCCGGCCTCGGCGTGCAACGCCAGAATGACGCCGCTGTACGGACAGGGGACTTCGACCACGGCCTTTGCCGTTTCCACCGAGACCATCGGCTGATCAATCTTGACGCGATCGCCCACCTTCACATGCCAGGCGACGATCTCAGCTTCGGCAAGGCCTTCACCGAGATCCGGGAGATTGAACGTGGTCATGCAACGGTCCCCTTCGCGGCAATGTCGTCAATCGGCGAACGTTTCATGCACGGCGGCAATAATACGCGCAACGCTCGGGATGTATTCGTATTCGAGACGCGACAGCGGCATGATCGTGTCGTAGCCCGTGACGCGGCGGATGGGCGCCTGCAGATCGTAGAGTGCTTTCTCGGCGACGATCGCGGCGATCTCCGCGCCGACGCCGCAGTTGCGTGCCGCTTCGTGGACAATCACGAGCCGCCCGGTCTTGCCGACCGATTCGAGAATGGTATCCGCGTCGATGGGACTCACTGTCGCCAGGTCGATGACCTCGGCACTGATGTCTTCCTTCGCCAGCTGCTCGGCGGCACGCATCGTTTCAAAGGTCATTGCGCCCCAGGTGACGATCGTGACGTCGGTGCCTTCGCGCAGGATGTAACAGACATCGAGCGGCAGCGCCTGGCCGTCATCGGGGACTTCCTGGCGCACCAATCGATAGAGACGTACCGGCTCGATGAAAATCACGGGATCAGGTTCGCGGATGGAGGCAAGCAGCAGGCCATAGGCGCGCGCGGGCGAGGAGGGGCAAACGACTCTGAGTCCCGGAGTGTGCGCGAACAGCGCTTCGAGACTCTCGGAGTGATGCTCCGGCGCGTGAATACCGCCGCCATGGGGCGTGCGAATGACAACAGGGCACGTGAGACGTCCGCGCGTGCGATTGCGCATGCGTGCCAGGTGATTGACGATCTGATCCATCGCGGGATAGATGAAGCCCATGAACTGGATTTCGGCGACCGGCTTGAGGCCCTGCACCGCCATGCCGACCGTCATGCCGGCGATCATGCCCTCCGCGAGCGGTGTGTCCTGCACGCGGTCCTTGCCGAATCTTTCCTGCAGGCCCTGCGTTGCGCGAAAGACGCCGCCGTTGACGCCGACGTCTTCGCCAAGCACGACGACCGTCGGGTCGTGCGCCATCTCCCAGGCGTGGGCCATGGCAATGGCTTCGATCATGGTTATTTTTGCCATCGGGCCAATGTGCCGTCAGTGACCGCCGCCGTGGGCGGTGTTGTAAAGGCGCGCTTGCTCGCGCTGTTCCTTGAGATTCGCGGGCATGCGCGCGAACAGATAATCGAACATGGATTCCACCGCCGGCTTCGGCATGTTGAGGTAGACCTCGACCGCCGCGTCGACCTGGCGGCCGCACTCCACTTTCAGTGCGGCTTCCTGTGCCTCGCTCCAGGCTCCCGTGTCGATGAGATATTTTCTGAAGCGCAGCAGCGGCTCGATCTTCCAGGCGTCCTTCACTTCACTCGCCTCGCGATAACGGCTCGCGTCGTCTGCCGTCGTGTGATCGGAGAGGCGATAGGTAATCGCTTCGATGACCGTCGGACCGCCGCCGCTGCGCGCTCTGGCGAGCGATTTCTCAACCAGGTCGCGCACGGCGAGCACGTCGTTGCCGTCGACCTGCACACCGGGAATGCCGGCTGCGATCGCCTTCTGCGCGAGCGTCACGGTTGCCGTTTGTTCACTGATGGGCACGGAGATAGCCCACTGGTTGTTGACGATGATCATGACGAGCGGCAACTGACGCGCGCCCGCGAGATTGAGCGCTTCATAGAACGCGCCTTCGGAGGTGCCGCCGTCGCCGATGAAAGTGAGCGCGCAGCGCGGCTCCTTACGCACCTTGAATGCCATGGCCGCGCCGGCCGCGTGCAGAGTCTGCGAGGCGATGGGCACGCACCAGGCGAAATCATGCGTCGCCTTCTCGAACTTGTTGCCGCGTTCATCGCCGCCCCAGTAGAGCAGGACGTCGGACATCGCAACGCCGCGCCAGAACTGCGCGCCGTATTCCCTGTATACCGGAACGAGAACATCGTCCGCGCGCAACGCGGCGCCCGCGCCCACGTGCGTCGCTTCGTGGCCGAGGCACGAGGCGTATGTCCCGAGTTTGCCGGTGCGCTGCAGGTTGACTGCTTTGGTGTCGAACGTGCGTACCAGGGTCATCAACCGGTACATGCGATCGAGCTCGCGTGCATCGCGCGCGAACTCCGGAAGCGCGCCCACCAGCTTGCCGGCCGGGTCGAGTATCTGGTGGTAGTCGATCGCGAATTCGGCGACGGTTTTCAGGAGGCTATCCTCGACGTGCGATCTCGCAGAGCCTAAACATGGAAGCGCCGCCTTGGTTTGGCGGCGCCCGGGAAAAATGCGGGCGGATTATACATGAGGCGTTCCGGTGGCCCGGCACAGGGGTCACGGAGCTAGTGCGCTGCAAAATTGGATACAACTTGCAGCCAATCGAACGCCGCGTTCGAGCCAAAACTATAATGGCGCATACGCCCACTTTGCTCCGGCGCGACGGTTGCCGGCGCGGCCAAAACCAGGTTCCTCTATGACAGATCTCTTTGCCAATCCCATGGGCACGGATGGATTCGAGTTTGTCGAATACACCGCGCCCGATCCCGAGCTGCTGCGAGGCCTCTTCGAGCGCATGGGCTTCGCCGTCGTCGCGCGTCATCGCAGCAAGAACGTGACGCTGCATGCGCAGGGCGGCGTCAATTTCATCATCAATGCCGAGCCCGACAGCTTCGCGCAGAAATTCGCGCGTGCGCACGGACCCTCGGTGTGCGCGATGGGCTTTCGCGTGAAGGACGCCGCGGCCGCGCTGAAGCGCGCGATCTCGCACGGCGCGAAACCGGTGACGACCTCCGTCGGCCCGATGGAGCTCAACATTCCGGCGATCGAAGGCATCGGCGGCAGCCTCATCTATCTGGTGGATCGTTACGGCGAGCAGAGCATCTACGATGTCGACTTTCGCCCCACGGCCGCCGCGCGGGAGAGCGCGATTGCGGGGCTCACCGAGATCGATCACCTGACGCACAACGTGCGTCGCGGCAATATGAATGTGTGGGCGGGCTTCTACGAGCGGATCTTCAATTTTCGCGAGATCCGCTATTTCGACATCGAGGGACGCAAGACGGGCCTCGTGAGCCGCGCGATGACGAGTCCCTGCGGCAAGATCCGCATTCCGATCAACGAATCGCAGGACGACAAGTCGCAGATCGAGGAGTACCTGAAGGAATATCACGGCGAAGGCATCCAGCACATCGCGCTCGCCAGCGGCGACATCCATGTCAGCGTCGAGGCCCTGCGGACGCGCGGCGTCGCCTTCCAGACGGTGCCGGACGCCTATTTCGAGGCGGTCGAGGCGCGGCTGCCCGGCCATGGCGAAGACCTGGCGCGGCTCGCCCGCAACCGCGTCCTGATCGACGGCGCGCCGACCCCCGACGGCGGGCGCCTGCTGCAGATCTTCACCGACACGGTGATCGGGCCGATCTTCTTCGAGATCATCCAGCGCAAGGGCGACGAGGGCTTCGGCGAGGGCAATTTCCGCGCCCTGTTCGAATCGATCGAGCTCGACCAGATCCG
>JBGPLJ010000086.1:0-11906 GCA_041486385.1 Steroidobacteraceae bacterium | reverse complement strand
TGCAACAACGGCGCCGCGATGCTGCAACGCCCCGGCTGGAGATTTTTTTTAAGCCCGACCCATTTTCTGAGACGGAACATGAGCCATTCACGCCCAACCGCCCAATCGCCCCGCGCCATCATTCGCCGCGGGTCATGGATTCTGTCGCTCGCCGCCGCAATGGTGCTAACCACCGCACTTGCAGGCGGGAGCCTTGCCGCCGCTGCCGCGGCGACTGACCCGACAAACGCGACCACGTCGACGGCGGCGGCACCCACCGATACGCCCGCAACCGACGCCGCTGCCGCGACCGCGCCGGATGCGTCCGCACCCGCAGCTGCGGACGCCGCACCGAATGCCGACGCAGCGGCGAGCGGTGCGCCGCCCGAGGAATTCCGCAGCCTCGACTCGGATGTGCAGGACCTGAAGAAAGAAGTGCTCGATCTGAACAAGGACCTCTTCGTCCTCGAAGAAGAGCTCCTGTTTCCCGCGAACACCCAGGTCGCCGTCTACGTTTCGCTCGACGTCGGCACGTTCTTCAACGTCGACTCGGTAACTCTCAAGGTCGACAACAAGGAAGTGGCAAACTACCTGTACACCGCGCGCGAAGCCGAAGCGCTGCTCAAAGGCGGTGTCCACCGGATCTTCATCGGCAATCTCAAGGTCGGCAAGCACGAGCTGGTCGCGTTCTTCAGCGGCAAGGGCCCGCATGAGCGCGACTACAAGCGCGGTGCGACGCTCAACTTCGAGAAAGGCGTCGGTGCGAAGTACCTGGAACTGAAGATCAGCGATCGCCTGCGGAAGCTCCAACCGGAGTTCATCATCAAGGAATGGGAGTAAGGCTTTGCGCCTGACCCGCCCCATTCTTGCCGCTGGTGCGTGCGTCGCGATGGCGCTCGCCGCCGCGAGCCTGCCCGCGCAGGACAAGGGGACGCTGCCGCCGACCAAGATCAAGGACCTGAGCTACGGCGAGGTCCTGTTCTATTTCTATCAGGACGATTATTTCGCGGCGCTCACGCGGCTGCTGGCCGCCGAGGAATTGAAGCGCGTCCCGCACCACGAGGCGGATGCGGAGCTGCTGCGCGGGGGTCTGTACCTCTCGCTCGGCAATCACAACGAAGCCGGCGCCATCTTTGAGCGGCTCCTGAAGAGCCAGGTCTCACCCGGCGTCCGCAATCGCGCCTGGTACTATCTCGCGAAGGTCTGGTATCAGCGCGGGTACTACGACCGGGCCGAAACGGCGTTGCGCAAGATCGTCGGCAATCTCCCGGAGGAAATGGACGCGGACCGGCGCATGCTGATGGCCCAGATTCTGCTGCGCGAGGAACGCTACGACGACGCCATCGCCGAGTTGAATGGCTGGCGCGGCCCGGCGGACTGGACCGCTTACGCGGAATTCAATCTCGGTGTGGCCCTGGTACGCAAAGGCCGTCTGCCGGAAGCGGTGCGCTGGCTCGACGCGGTCGGCACGCTCGAGAGCGACCGGGGGGAGCTGAAATCGCTCAAGGACAAGGCGAATCTCGCGATCGGTTTCGCTTACATCCAGGCGGATCAGCCGGCGCTGGCAAAGCCCTATCTCGAACGTGTGCGCCTCGATGGCCCGCATTCGAACAAGGCGCTCCTCGGCCTCGGCTGGGCCGATGCGGCCCTCGGCGACTACAAGTCGGCGCTCGTCCCATGGACGGAACTGCACGGACGCAACCTCCTCGACTCGGCCGTACAGGAGGCCTACCTCGCCGTGCCCTATGCATTCGGCAAGTTGAGTGCGAACAAGCAGGCGGCCGATAACTACACAACCGCGATTGGTTCCTACGACGGAGAAGTCGCGCGGCTCGATGAATCAATCGCTGCGATCAAGGAAGGGCGCCTCCTCGATGCAATCGTCGAACGCGAAACGACGGGCCGGCTGGGCTGGTTCTGGCAGTTAAGGACGCTGCCCGACGCGCCTGAATCGCGTTACCTCTACCACCTGCTCGCTACCAACGAGTTTCAAGAGGGCCTGAAGAACTACCGTGACCTGAATTTCCTCGGCCACGTGCTTGGCAACTGGGACTCGAGCATGGTCGCCTTCGACGACATGCTCGACACGCGCCGCACGGCATTCGACCAGCGGCTGCCGCAGGTCGACGCGAGCCTCAAGAGCTTTGACCTCGAGCGCCTCGAAAGAGCGCGCGTGGACCTCGAGTCGCGTCTTGGCACGATCGAGAGCACGCAGGATTTCGTCGGTCTCGGCACGTCGCACGAGCAGGAACTGTGGCGCAAGATTGCCCACATCGATGAGGCGCTCGCGAACGCGCCGCAGGACGAGGATAACGATACGCTGCGCGAGAAGGCGCGCCTCGCCAAGGGCGTGCTTATCTGGCAGCTCTCGGAAGCCTACAAGGCGCGTCTGTGGGGCGAGCGGCGCAGTCTCAAGGAGCTCGACGCCGCGCTCAAGGAGGCGCAGAAGCGCTGGGTGCTCGTCGAACGCGCACGCAAGGAATCGCCCGCGCGCACAATCGCATTCGCGGGGCGCGTGGACGCGCTGAAGCTGCGCATCGCGGCGCTTGAGACGCGGCTCACGGCGATGTCCGAACGCCAGAGTCATTACCTGCAGTACGTCGCGGTCGCGGAACTTTCGCAGCAGGAAGAGCGGCTTGCGACCTATCGCATTCAAGCGCGCTATGAGCTCGCGACCATTCTGGATCGCGCGGCCAATCCGCAGCCAGCGCCGAAACCGGCGGTGTCGTCGCCCGTCGACTCCAGTTCCACGCCAGCCGCTCCCGAAGCCGCGACGCCGGAGCCCGATAACCAGGCGCAGGATGGCCAACAGCAGACGCAACCGGAGCCCAAGCCGTGAGCCGTCGCGTCGCGCTGTCATCGCTCGTTCTGGTGAGTGCGCTCGTGGCGGCGGCGTCGATGTTCGCGGCCGCCGCCGACAAGAAGAAGGATGCGACGATCAAGGACATCGAGGGCCGTCAGGTCGAGGTGCATCCGAACGAGAAGGTCGACTCCAGCAATGAACGCGCGATGGAAGGCTATCGCACGTTCCTCACGCTGAAGTCCGCGGACCCCAAGCTCCGGGCCGAGGCGATGCGCCGGCTCGGCGACCTCAACCTGGAAGCGGGCGAGGTCGAGCGCGCGGAATCAGAAGTCGCGGCGACCGAAGTGCTGAAGAACACCGAAGCCATCCATATCTACACGGGACTTCTGCAGGCGTACCCGAAGTATCCGCGCAACGATGTGGTGCTTTACCAGCTTGCGCGTGCCTATGAGGCGAACTCCCAGCCCGACCAGGCGCTCGAGATTCTCGATCGGCTCGTCGGCAAATTCCCGTCGAGCCGTCATTTCGATGAGGCCGAATTCCGGCGTGGCGAGATTCTGTTCTCGGCGAAGCGCTACCCGGAGGCGGAGCAGGCGTACGCGTCGGTCATCAAGTTCGGGGCGGCTTCGCAATTCTTCCAGCAAAGTCTCTACAAGCACGGCTGGTCGCTCTACAAGCAGGCGCAGAACGAGGAGAGCCTGAAGTCCTTCGGGCGCCTCCTTGACATGAAGCTCATCAGCGCGAAGGACTCGACGCAGCTTGTCGACATGAAATCCTTGAGCCGTCCGGATCGCGAACTCGTGGATGACACCTTCCGGGTGTTTGGCATCACGTTCTCGAATCTCGACGGCGCCAAGACCGTCGATGAGTACCTCGCGAAGCACCCGCAGAAACCGTACGCGTACCTGCTCTATTCGCGTCTGGGCGATCTGTACATCGACAAGCAGCGCTACACGGACGCGGCCGATACCTACCGCGCATTCGTTGCCAAGGATCCCAACAACGAGCATGCGCCCATTCTCGAGATGCAGGCGATCGATGCCTACAAGCGCGGCGGCTTCGCCTCGCTCGTGCTCGACGGGAAAAAGGAATTCGTCGAGCACTACAGCCTCGGCACCGGGTTCTGGCAGGGCCGCGATCCGGCCGCATACCCGGCGGTGGTGAAGGAACTCAAGACCAACGTGAAGGATCTCGCGCAGTACTACCACGCGGATGCGCAGAAGACGAAAAAGCCCGAGTCCTATGCGGAAGCGGCGCGCTGGTATCGCTCCTACCTCGCTTCGTTTCCGAACGATCCGGACGCTGCGAACACGAACTACCTGCTCGCCGACACGCTCTTTGAGAGCCAGCAGTATCGTGCGGCGGCCACGGAGTACGAGCGCACTGCCTATGCCTATCCGATCAATGCCAAGTCCTCCGAGGCAGCCTTCGCCGCGCTCGTGGCCTACGAGAAGCAGGAGGCGCTGCTGCAGGGTGCCGATCGCGAGGCGCTGCACAAGCAGAACATCGACAGCGAGCTGCACTTCGTTCACAGCTTTCCGCAACATGCGCAGGCGAGCGTCGTGCTGACGCGGGCCGCGCAGCAGATCTTCGACTCGAACGATCTGCCGCGCGCCGTCGCAGTGGCGCAGGAAGTGATCGACGTCCGACCTCCGGTCGACGCGCAGAAGCAGCGCACCGCCTGGACCATTGTCGGTCACTCGGAATTCGATCTTGGCCACTTCGACAAGGCGGAAACCGCGTACGTCGAAGTACAGAAGCTGCTGCCGCCCGATGACAAGGATCGTCAGGCTATTGTTGAACGCCTGGCCTCCTCGATCTACAAACAGGGTGAGCAGAAGAACAAGAGCGGCGACACCGATGGCGCGGTCGGCGACTTCCTGCGCGTCGGGCAGCTCGCGCCGTCATCGTCGATCCGCTCGACCGCGGACTTCGATGCGGCCACGGCGCTCATCAACGCCAAGCAGTGGGATCGGGCGATTCCCGTGCTCGAAGCCTTCCGCCGCAATTTCCCGCAACACAAGCTGAGCGCGGACGTTACGCGGAAGCTCGCGGTCGCTTATTCGGAGTCGAATCATCCGGGCGAGGCCGCGGTCGAGTTCGAGCGGATCGCGGCGAATCCGGCCGAAGACCCGGCTGTGCAGCATGAGGCCGTGACGCGTGCCGCGGATCTTTATGAGCGGACCGGCAATCGGCCGAAGGCGACGACCATGCTCGAGCAGCTGGTCGCGCGCTATCCGACGCCTCTCGATCCGGCGATCGAAGCGCGGCAGAAGCTCGCGGACTATGCGCTCAAGGACAGCGACCGCGCCCGCTATGAACGCTGGCTGCAGGAAATCGTGAAGGCGGATGCGCAGGCGGGCAAAGCGCGCACCGATCGCAGCCGTTTGTACGCCGCGCGCGCGGCGCTCGTATTTGCCGAGCCCACCAAGACGGAGTTCGCGGCCGTGCAGCTGGTCGCGCCGCTCAAGAAGTCGCTGGCTGCAAAGAACAAAGCGCTGCAGGCATCGATCAAGGCCTACACGGCCGCGGCCGACTACGGTGTTCCGGAAGTGACGACCGCGTCGACCTATGAAATCGCCGAGCTCTACCACCGGCTGGCGCAGGATCTGATGAAGTCGGAGCGGCCGAAGAAGCTCTCCGCCGACGAGCTCGAGCAGTACAACGTGCTGCTCGAGGAGCAGAGCTTCCCGTTCGAGGAGAAGGCGATCGATATTCACCGCTCGAATGCGACCCGCGCGCAGTCAGGTGTGTACGACGCCTGGGTGCAGAAGAGTTACGACGCGCTCGCGGCACTGTCGCCGGGGCGCTACGCACGTTCGGAAACGATCGATGATTTCACGAAGACATTACCGTAACGCGTCAAGCGCGCTCGCGCTGATCGCTCTTGCGGGCTGCGCCAGTACGCCGCGCGAGCAACCGGCCCCCGCGCCGGAGCCCGCGGCTGCGCGCGCGCCCAGCGCACCCCCCAGCGCGCCTGCGACGACAGCGCCAGCCACAGGCACGGCGGCCTCGCCAATGCCCACGCTACCTGCGGGCACGCCGGCGGCTGCGACTGACGCCGCGGCAATCGCCGCGGCGCCTGTCATTCCGGCGCGCGCGATCTCCCAATTCAACCAGGCGCTCGCGTTGCTTGCGGCAGGCAAGAATCAGGACGCCGAGCTCGAACTGAAGACCCTGGCCCTCGGCTTTCCGGACTATCCGGCGCCTCATGTGAATCTCGGTCTCCTCTACTTGCGCAACGGCCAGCTGCCGGATGCGGAGAAGGAATTCAAAGCGGCGGTTGAGCGCGGTCCGGAGCCCCGAGCATTGGACGGCCTCGGGCTCGTGTACCGGCGCACCGGCCGTTTCCCGGATGCGGAAAAGTCCTATCAGGCCGCGATCGCGGCGGACCCCACCTATGCCGTCGCTTATCGGAACCTTGGAGTGTTCTATGACCTCTACCTGCAAGCGCCCGAGCGCGCCTTGCCCGTTTACGAGAAGTATCAGGAACTCTCAGGCGGTGCCGACAAGCAGGTAGCGGAGTGGATCAAAGACGTGACCCGTCGTGCGGGCGCAGCCCAGAAGCCCGCGGAGGCGAAGACCCCATGACACTCGCATCACGTATGACCCTGAAAATAGCCATGGGCGCGCTCGTGCTCGGCGCGATTGGCGTGGCTGGCGCCGAGGGTGCGGCGCCCAAGACCGATGAACCGGCAACCGCACCGGCAACGGTGGCAGCGACGCCAGCCCCTGCGGCTGCCAAGCCTGCGGCCGCCCGGCCCGAGCCCGCAGTGTCGCCGCAAGCTGCGGAGGAGCCTCGGGTCACGACCTCCTCCAGTGCGAAGCCCACGGCGAAGCCGGGCACGGCCGATGCACGTCGCTTCAAGACGGTCGACAAGATGCAGCTCGATGCGACCGCCGTCACAGGCAATCGCGAGCTGCCTAAGGTTCTGTATATCGTGCCGTGGAAGAAGTCCGATCTCGGCGATCTCGTGGGCAAGCCCATGAACAGTCTGGTGGACGAAGTGCTGGCCCCAGTCGACCGCGACGTCTTCAAGCGGCAATTGCGCTATTACGGCGCACTGCAGCCGGACCGTGCGAGCGCGCCCGCGGCGACCGAGTCGAAGCCTGAGAAGTAAGTCGCAGTTTCTTTTGTTTTACTTAATGAAACTTGGCCGTCGCGCCAGGAGCTTTTGACCTGAAGTTTCTAGAGGAGTCGTCGTCTCATGGAGTTCTATACGTTTTTCGTCAATTTCTTCCGCCAGGGTGGAGTGTTCCTCTACCCGATCGCGCTCGTGTTCGCCGTGGGCGTAGCGATCGCGATCGAGCGGTTCATCTACCTCACCAAGGAAACCATCGGTAACCGCAATCTCTGGGACGATCTCGTTCCCTATCTGCAGTCCGGCAACTTCAAGCAGGCGGTGTCGCGCATCTCGGATTCGAACGCGTCGATCGGCACCGTCCTGAAGTACGGCATGGCCCGCATCTCGAGCGCGCGCAGGCGCGATGACATCGAGAAAGCGATGGAAGAGGGCATGCTGGAAATCATTCCCCGGCTCGAGAAGCGCACGCCCTATCTGTCGACGCTCGCAAACGTCGGCATGTTGATGGGACTCCTCGGCACCGTCATCGGACTGATCGGCGCCTTCGGCGCGGTCGCCACAGCGAACCCGGCGGAAAAGGCGAGCCTGCTGGCGGCGAGCATCTCAGTCGCGATGAACAACACGGCCTCCGGTCTCGTGGTCGCCATCACGCTGCTCCTGTCGAACATGTTCCTCGAAACCAAGACGACGCGGCTCATCGACAGCCTCGAGATCGCCTCGGTGAAATTCCTGAACGCCGTGACGGAACGGCGCGGCGATGCCGAGAGCCCGGCGCCGTCGGCTCCGCCACGCGGTGCCGCGCCCCGGATGGCGTAAGTCATGAGCTCCAGCAAGCACGCCAGGCGGATCCTCCGCCATCACGCCCGCCTTCGTGGGCGCCATGACCTCAACATGGTGCCGATGATCGACGTGATGGTGATCCTGGTGTTCTTTCTCCTGTTCACGGCCGTGTTCTCGAAGACCAACATCCTGGAACTCAACCTGCCGGCTCCGAACGCGACTCTTCCGGATCAGCAGCTTGGCTTTCAGCTCGAGGTCATCGTGCGCAACGACAAGATCCAGATCGCCGACCGCAGCACTGGAGTGCTGAAGACCCTGCCGAATACCGCGGCGGGCTACGATCTTCCGGGACTCACGGAATTTCTGCAGCGTGTGAAGGTGAAGTATCCGGACCTCCTGAACGCGAACCTCCTCCTCGAACACGATATCGCCTACGACTACATGATCCAGGTGATGGACACGATGCGGACATTCGACGTGCCGGACTCCAAGACCTTCGAGAAGGCCGAGCTCTTCCCCGACATTTCAATCGGTGACGCGCCGCCGGAGGGATTGCAGCAATGATGTCCTATCGGCAGAAGCGGCATCGCAAGCGGGCGCACAAGGCGGACGGTCACTTGGCGCTCATTCCGTTCATCGACATGATGACGATTATGGTGGTGTTCCTCCTGGTCCATACGGCGGATACCGACATCCTGCCGAACACCAAGAGCATTCAGATTCCGCAGTCGATTGCGGAGAAGCGGCCGCATGAAACAGTGGTCGTGATGGTGACCAAGGACAGCATCTACGTGGATGGGGCGCTCGTCGCGAGTCTCGGCGAAGTACAGCAGGCGAACACGACCATCATCGAGCCGCTCAGGGTTGCGCTGAAAGGCGCAGCCGACCGCGTGCTGCAATACACAGGCCGCCAGGACATCAGCGAGCGTGAAGTGACCATCATGGGCGACAAGACGCTGCCGTATGCACTCGTGAAGAAGCTGATGGCGACCTGCACCGATGCCGACTACGGGAAGGTGTCGCTCGCCGTCGTGGAAAAGGAGCGCGCGGTTCACATCGCCGGCGCCTAACACGGAATCAGCTCCCATGGCCGCACTAGCCCCTTACTACCGCCAGTTCAACCTGCCCTGGACACCGCGCGAAGCGGATGAGCAGCGTTTCTGGCGCGTCCTGCGCGTCACGCTCATTGTCGTGGTGCTGCTCGGCATTCTGTTGCCGCTGCTGCCGGTGCCTGAGAGCGCCAACAAGCACCAGGAGGTCCCGGAGCGTTTTGCCAAGCTTCTGATCGATCATCCGAAGCCGCCGCCGCCGCCGCCGCCCAAACCCAAGGAGCCGCCAAAGCCGGACCTTGCCAAGATCGACAAGACCAAGCCGCCGGATCCGTCGAAGAAGGCCCAGCAGGCGATCTCGAGACTCAAGGATGAACTTGCGGACCTGCGCGACCAGTTCAGGCCCGAAGATCTTGCCAAGACGCGGGAGGTCGATATCAAGGACGCGAGTTCGGAACGCTCGCTCATCACGAGCAAAGTCGGCAATGCGAGCGGTGGCATCAATACCGCGAACCTGAGCCGGGGCTATGGTGGCGGAGCCGGCGCACTCGGCACCCATGACGTCGCCCGCATCGGCTCGCCCAATGGCATCGACGCAGGGCGCGGCGGCGCTCAGCGCTCGGGCACGGGCGGTAAGGCGGCACGAACTCGCGAAGAGATCGAAATGGTCTTTGATCGCAACAAGAGTGCGATCTACGCGATCTACAATCGAGCCCTGCGCGACACACCGGATCTGCAGGGCAAGGTGGTGCTGCAGCTGACGATCGCGCCCTGGGGCGAAGTGACCGACTGCCGCGTGATCTCGAGTGAATTGAAAGATCCCGAGCTCGAGCGCAAGCTAATCGCGCGCATCAAGCTCTTCAAGTTCGAGGAGAAGGACGTCGAGGCACTCACCGCAACCAAGACCATTGATTTCTTCCCGGCATGAACATCAATTCCGAAATCCTGTATTTCAGCGAGCTCGTCACGATCGACAAGGGCCGTTTCCTGGCGCTGTTCATGCACGAACTCGCCGAAGAGGCGCGTGCAACCTATGGGCCCGGCAATGACACGGTGAACGACACGCAGCACTTGAGATTCATCAACGAGCTGCAACACCGCATGGGCCGGCTCGTCTATCAACTGCTGTCGGAGGATCCGGCACGCCCCGCCGACGAGGTGGTCGTGCGCATGCTGCTCGCCAGCCGCGGCGACAAGGTTGCCGAGCGGCTCGTGCAGAACGCCTACCGCCGGGCGCTGCAGTCCTTCGAGCGTCACGACACGACGATTCTTGTCAACAGCTGAAGCCCTGCAGGTCGCCCCTGAAGAGGCGCCCGCGGCCATAACCCGTGGCCGTAACCCGTGCCTACAACAAGTTGCTATGATGATGTCGCCGGCCTGGAGCCGGCGATTCTTTTTATATGTACCGCCACGAGATTCAGTTTCCGCCGAAGGATGCCGCGCTTCGCGACGATGTGCACGACCTCGGCGCGCTGGTAGGCGAGGTATTGCAGGAGCAGGGCGGCGCCGCGCTCTTTGACATGGTCGAGGGCGATCGCGTCGCGGCGATCCGGTGGCGCGAAGGCGCGCCGGACGGCGAAGCGGCCTTGCGGACGCGCGTCGCCAATCGCGGCCCGGCCGCCGCCAAGGATCTGGTGCGGGCCTTTTCCACCTGGTTCCACGTCGTCAATCTCGCCGAGCAGGTGCACCGCATACGCCGCCGGCGCGAGTACTTCCGCGACTCGGATCATCCGCAACCGGAAGGCGTCGAAGACGCCTTGCACGAGATCAAGGAGCGCGGCCTGCAGCTCGAGGAGGCGCTCGAGCTGCTGCGCGGCACGCGCATCGAGCCCGTGTTCACTGCGCACCCCACGGAGTCGCCACGGCGCACGATGCTGCGCCAGCAGCAGCGTATCGCCAGCATTCTGCTCGAGCGGCTCGATACCAACGCGACACCGCAGGAGCGGCGTGCGCTGTGGGGGCGCCTGCGCACCGAGATCACGACGGCCTGGCAGACCGAGGAGCACAAGCGTGATCGCCTGACGGTCGCGGACGAGCGCGAGCACGTCCTTTTCTATCTCGTCGAGATTCTCTACCGCATCATTCCCTCGTTCTACGACGAGATCGAGTTTGCGCTCGCGCGTGAGTACGGCGTCGAGGCCGATACGCTCAGCGTGCCGACGCTCGTGACCTTCGGCAGCTGGGTCGGCGGGGACATGGATGGCAAGCCCGATGTGCATGCCAAGACCATCCGCGAAACGCTTGCCCGCCAGCAGCAGCTCATCATCTCGACCTACTACGACGAGTGCCGGAAGCTCGCGCAGAGGCTCTCGCAAAGCGCGAGCCGCGTCGGAATTGCGCGCGGCCTGCAGCAGCGGATCGACGAATACACGGGCTTGTTCCCCGGCGCACAGGCGCTCACGCCGGCACGCCACGAACGCATGCCCTATCGGGTGTTTCTCGGCCAGGTCGCCGAACGTCTGCGGGCGACGTACGACGGCCGCGCCAATCACTACGCGGACGCCGGCGAGTTCCGGCGCGACGTCGAACTGCTGGCCGCAAGTCTCAAGGAGAATCGCGGCGGCCATGCCGGTTACTTCTCGGTGCGACGGCTCATGCGCCGTGTCGACACGTTCGGATTCCATCTCGCAACGCTCGACGTGCGTCAGCATGCGAGCGTGCATCACGAAGTCCTCGCGCAGGGCTTCGACGACCCCGACTGGCAAACGCGCCGGCCGGTCGAGCGCCTCGAACGGTTGCAAGACGCGCTACAGCGCGATCTCGGACCCGCAGGGACGTTCGACGCGCTCGGCCGCCGCACGCTCTGGGTCTTCGAGGCGCTCGCCCAGTGCCGCCATCGCTATGGCGCAGCCGCCGTCGGCGACTACATCGTCAGCGGCACGCAAGGCGCGGATGACGTGCTCGCCGTGTTGCTGCTCGCGCGCTGGGCGGACACGACCGATCGCAAGACCGGGGAAGTGCCGTTCGACGTGGCGCCGCTCCTGTCATCCCTGCATTCGCTCAAGCAGTCGAGTGACATCACGCGCACGCTGCTGTCATTGCCCGTGTACCGGCGGCATCTGGAACACCGCGGCAATCGCCAGAGCGTGATGGTGAGCTACTCGAACAGCAACAAGGAAGCGGGAATTGCCGCCGCGCGCTGGGCCGTGCACGAAGCTTATCAGCGCCTGCTGGCTGCGCATGCGGGCTTCAACATCAGTCTCAACGTCG
>JBGPLJ010000085.1:0-12036 GCA_041486385.1 Steroidobacteraceae bacterium | reverse complement strand
CGCGAGGAACGGCAGCGCGAGCATCAGCAGATTGAGAAGCCTAAAGCCGATCCGTACTCGATGCCATTCGTACCGCCAGAGTCACCTGACGGGCAGAAGGCCGTGCCGGAATCGCAACCACAGCCGCAGCCGAAGGCCTAGAGCGGCTCAACGACGCCAATGGCCGCCACGGCGCCGGGCGCGACTCTTTAATATAGCTTCGCGAGCGCCGGCCACAGGCCCGCATCCCGTGCAAGCGCGATCAGCACGATCGCGACGTAGAGCGCGAGTATTGAGCCTGCATCCAGAAACGCCTTCCGATAGATCGCGGTGCTTACGTCGATCCGCGCAGGCGTGTCAATCCTTGTCACGCGTGGGCAGAAGCGCGCCACCTGCTGCGCGTACCAACGATAGCTCTCGCCCAGTGTCGCCTCGAGCTGACGTTCCTCGCGGAGCGCGGCGGCAAAGTGCAGGCCCGCCGCGACGACAAGGGTCAGCAGAGCCAACACCAGACTGCGCGTTGCGAGGCCGATTCCAAGACTCGCGACGATGCTGAGCGCATAGAGCGGATGACGGCACCGCGCATAGGGGCCTTGAGTGACGATGCGCTCGCCTTTATGTCCGGCGATGTAGAGCGTTGTCCAGATTCGAGCGAGCGTCGCGGCTGCCACCAGCACGAGACCGGCGAGCTCAGCGATGCGGCCCGCAGCGCTGTGACCATAGACGGGATCGGTGATGGCCACGGCAACGAGCAGCGCACCGTAGTAGAGCTGGAGCGCGCGGATGCGGGGAGTACTGCCTGAAAGGGTCACGGCGCGCGCGATTCTAACAGGCGTAATATCCCGCCGGGTCGCGCGGTCTTGGTGGGCATCCCCGAGTACCGAAGAGCGCCACCTTCGGGCGCAGGAGTCCAGCTCATGATGTTTCGCAAGAAGACTGAAATGATCTCCCCGGAGCGCGCGCTGCGGGGACGCGCTGCGGCGCTCGCGATCAGCGCGACTCATTTCGAGAACGGCAATCGAATTGTCCCGCCGTTTCCGGCAGGGCTCGAGCGCGCTCTGTTCGGACTCGGCTGTTTCTGGGGTGCGGAGCGCAAGTTCTGGCAGGTGCCGGGCGTCTACTCGACTGCCGTTGGCTATGCGGCCGGCTTTACGCCCAATCCAACCTACGAGGAAGTCTGTTCCGGCCTGACCGGGCATTCGGAAGTCGTGCTCGTGATCTACGATCCGAAACGCGTCACCTACTCGCAACTCCTCAAAGTATTCTGGGAGTCGCACAACCCGACGGAGGGAATGCGTCAGGGCAATGACGTCGGCACCCAGTATCGTTCGGGCATCCATCCATTCAACGATGCGCAGCGCGAGCTCGCCGACGAGTCGCTGCATGCGTACCAGGAGCAGCTCACGGACGCGGGCCACGGAAAGATATCGACCGAGATCAAGCCGGCCGGCGATTTCTTCTACGCCGAGGACTATCACCAGCAGTACCTCGCGAAGAATCCGAATGGTTATTGCGGGATCGGGGGCTGCGGAGTGCCCTTCAAACTCGCGGAGTTACAGGTGGGGGAGAAGGCGTAGTTCCTGCTTTGACCACAGTTCCTGCGTAGAAACAGCGAGGTAAGTCGCCGTACTCATTCGAATTCCATGAGATCAAGTTGACGCCCGCTGACTCGGCGCGGTGCTGAGCTGCTTAAGTTGAAGGAGGGGAGAAAGGGGAGTTCAGATGGCCAGGCGCGATCCGTTTTGAAACGACGAAGCGAGATCTGAACCGCAATTGTGCGGGTTGTGAACTGCCCCTACGCCCTTCGTGCCCAGTCATCGAGCACACTTGAGTCTCGAGCGAGTGCTTGTGCTGACAATCTTAGCGGGAAGACAAAAAAGACCATTGGAACAGTCGCGTGGCATCGCGCGGTCTTGGATAAGGTACAAATTCGCTTGCCGCGGGCGACTCGAAGAAGGTACGAAGATTGTTGGCGAGCCGAGGGTAGTATCAAGATCCGTGCGATGGCCAATGTGGGGGACATTTTGCGCGTTCATCCAGGGCGTCGGTTTGAGACCAGCCTGCGCGGCAGCGGCGGCTCGGGGTTTCCGGACAGCAGTGACAGGCGAACCGTGCTGTCCGGCTTGGTCGCACTCGGAGTTGGCGTTTGCGCTTCGATCATCACGCGCGCTAGTCCGGCACTGACGCCGACTACGCCCAATCCAAAGCCGTCCCTGATCGACGTCCACAATCACTTCGTACCGCCGTTCTATCTTGCTGAAAACCGCGAACGGATTGCCGGTTCACGTGGCGGTCAGATCAGTCCTGCATGGCTTGAATGGGCACCGCAAAAGGCACTCGATGCGATGGACGCGCAGGGTGTGACGACAGCTGTCCTATCGCTCACAACGCCCGGCGTCTGGTTCGGGGATGCGGAGGCGGCCGGCCGTACCGCACGACGATGCAATGACTACGCGGCCGAGCTTGCGCGGAGCCATTCGCACCGTTTTGGTCTATTTGCGGTCGTGCCACTCCCCGATACGGAGGCCAGCCTGCGGGAGATCGAGTATGCACTCGACGTGCTGAAGGCCGATGGCATTGGGCTGCTGACCAGTTATGGCGACAGCTCTGGCACCAGGTGGTTGGGCAATCCGGTGTATCTCCCAGTCTTCGAAGAACTCAACCGGCGCAAAGCCGTCGTGTTCGTACATCCGACGGTGCCGAGTTGCTGCCAGGCATTGCTTCCCGATGTAGCGCCGCTTGTCACGCAAATTCCGCAAGACACCGCCAGGGCAGTTGCCAATCTGATGTTCACCGGTACGTTTGCACGCTTCAGGGACATCCGCTTCATCTTCACACACGCTGGAGGCAATGTACCCATGTTGTTGGGACGCATGCACCAGTACGGCCCGAAGGACATCGCGGAGAGAGCGCCGAACGGCATTGAGTACGAACTCAAGCGCCTCTACTACGATATCGCCGGCACGGCGTATCAACCGGCCATAGCAGCGCTTACCAAGCTCGTTCCGGTGACGCAGATTCTATTCGGCAGTGATAACCCATTTGTAGCACTGCGAGAAACAGCCCTGGGAATAACGCAGCTCGGCCTCTCGGCCGCTGATCTTCAGGCTATCGGTCGAGACAACGCACTAGCGCTGCTGCCAAGATTGTCTGCCACATGACAGGGCGCGAGCGGGGAGCAGTCTTGCCACGCGCCGGTTGCGATTATTGGTACTCGAGGGGAAATACGCGGCCGCCGTCGTTCGTAATCGGGATCACATGCACTCGCTGACGTCCGTGGCATATCCAACTTCCGCGCCGACTATCACCAGCAGTACCTCGCGAAGAATCCGAATGGCTATTGCGGGATTGGGGGATGTGGTGTCCCATTCAAAACCGCTGAGTTATCGGTGGGGGAAGAGGTGTAGCCGACGGTGCGCATCGGATTTCCTCGGGAAGCCAGAGCGTTAACACCTGACGAAGTCGAAGGTCCGCGTATTTCTGCTGGAAGACGCGGGTGCGGATCTTCGTCGACAATGCTAGCGTTCATCGCGTGAATCACTTTCCCGCGCAACCTGTGGGAGGTCCCTTCATGCGAGCTGCGTCTACATGGGCGTTGATCGGAGCAACGATGTTGTCGGTCGCGTACGCTCAGTCTGGACAGCCGAAACTCAACCCGGACGATTGGCCGCACTTTACACGCGACCTGGCCGGCACCCGCTACTCCCCCCTGAGACAAATCAATACCCGGAATGTCTCGAATCTCGCACCCGCGTGGTCGTTTCGATTGCGCCCGGACGGCGGTGGCGGGATGCTGGAAGGGACGACTCCGATCGTGGTCGATGGGGTGCTCTACCTGCCCGTCGGCAACGCCGTCGTTGCGCTCGAAGCCGATTCAGGGAAGGAAATCTGGCGCTATCCCGTGACGAACGGAATGACGCGACGCGGAGTTTCTTACTGGCCGGGCGACAAGGATGACCCGGCGCGCATCTTCTTCACGAACGGCAAGAATCTGACTGCACTGAATGCGCAGACTGGGCAGCTCGACCCGGGCTTCGGTAAGGACGGCGCGATCGATCTGGGAGTGCCGTACAACTCGCCTCCGACGGTCTACAAGAACGTTCTGATTGTTGGAGCGAATGTCCAGGAGATGCCCATCGGAGCGCCTGGCAACTCCCGCGCGTTCGATGCCCGGACAGGCAAGAAGCTGTGGGAGTTCAACACCGTACCGCAGCCGGGCGAAATCGGTCATGAGACCTGGCTGGATGAGGGCTGGAAGGGTCGCTCCGGAACCAATGTCTGGGTGTGGTACATGACGGTGGATGAGGATCATGGAATCCTCTACATGCCCGTTGGCGGTCCGTCCGCCAATTACTACGGTGGCGATCGGCCGGGCGCCAATCTGTTTGGAAACTCAATCGTCGCGGTCGATGCCGAAACCGGCAAGCTGCGCTGGTACTTCCAGACCATTCACCACGATCTGTGGGATTCCGATTTGCCTGCGCCCCCGACTCTCATTGACATCAAGGTCAACGGGAAAAGAGTTCCCGCACTGGCGGAAACCGGCAAACCCGCATTCATGTACATCCTCGATCGCCTCACGGGCAAGCCAGTTTTCGGCGTCGACGAGAAGCCGGTTGCACATGCGGACGTTCCCGGTGAATGGTATTCACCGACACAGCCGATCCCCGTCAAGCCGCCGCGACTGGTGCGCAGCGACTGGACCCCCGCTGATGTCGTGACCCCCGACGACACAAGCGAGGCCCATTCAAGCGCCTGCCATGAACTGCTGCGCAAATACGGCGGCACGTTCTTCAACGCCGGCCCATTCACTCCCTTTTTCCTGCATGAGGAAGGTGGCCCCGTCAAAGCTTCGATCAGGATTCCGGTCAACGGCGGCTCCAACTGGGGCGGGACTGCTGCGGATCCCACCTCCGGGTATCTTTTCATCAATACCAGTGAGAGCGGCAGCATCGGCTTCATGGAGCGCAGGAAGCCGGCTGGAGATTACGGCCGGGGCACTCAGGGCTCCACCCAGATGTACGACCGGGGCAGTCTCAGCGGCCCCGGCGCCTACTCGTCGTTCAGTGCCGACTTCGAGGACCCAGACGGTCGAAAAGTCCGCTTGCCCTGCATTCGACCGCCGTGGGGGCGTCTGTTTGCGGTCAACGCCCACACGGGGAATATCGCATGGGAAACCCGTTTGGGAGTCACCGATGGCCTGCCGGAGAGCAAGAGGAATACGGGGAGAGACAGCACCTTGGGCGGACCGATCGTGACAGCCGGTGGCCTGGTCTTCATCGGAGCCACCGAGGACCGCCGCTTGCGCGCCTTTGCTTCAAGGACTGGCAAGGAACTGTGGACTGTGAAGCTCGAATACAACGCGCAATCGATACCAATCACCTATCGCGCGAAAGACGGCAGGCAGTATGTGGCCGTTGTGGCCGCTGGGTCGCCATTCGACTCCGGCACTCAAGGATCGGGATCCAGGCCAAGCAACAACGAGTCTCTCGTCACGTTCGCACTGCCGAGTGGCGGGCTCGCCGCGCAGACTGCCGCCACACCGTCGGTGCGCACGCTGATCTCGCAGGGGTCGATGAATGTCTATCGGCGCTTCGCTCCCGAACACCGGGCGCAGATGATCGAGTTCTACGGCAACGTCCTGGCATTGCGACCGCTCCAGCCGATTGATCTCGGCGGAGGGGCGCAGATGATCCTCTTTGGCGTCGGCAGCGGGCAGATCAAACTTGCGACCGGGCTTAAGGAAGGACGGCAGTATCACCTCGGAGGCGTGAACGAAGCGACCGGCATCCGTCTGATCACTCTCTTCTTTCCGGACGAAGCGGCGCTGGTCGCGCGCTTTCAGGCGCTGGGTTATCCCACGCCTGCCTTTCAGGACAACAGTGATGGCACACGTGCCGCACTTGCGCTCGATCCGGGTGGTTTCACGCTGCAGCTGGTGATTGTCCCCAATGCGCGCGCCCAAGCGTGCGCGAAGGTCGAAGTCGGCATCAACGTGTCCGACCTCGAGGAAAGTCGCGCCTTCTATCGCAATTTCGTCGGACTCGACGAATTGGCGCCCGTCAATGACACCCTGCTCGGCGTAACCAGGTATCCCTACCGCCACGGCGAAACGACGCTTAACATCTGGTCAGCCGGCAAGCATCTTCCGGCAGATACCGGCAGCGCCGGCATTCAATACGTGGTGAGCGACGTCGACAGCGTCGATGCCCGGGCGAAGGCACGCAACGTGACCGTCGAGCAGGCGCTGGGCGACATGCCGGGGTTCCCTCTGCGCACCGTTTGGCTCAATGATCCCGACGGGGTAACGAACTATTTTGCGCAGGTGGGCACGCGGGGAAACGCAAAGAAGTAAGCAGGGCCCTCTTGGGAAACGTGAACCCGATGGCGGCGCGCGTGACGCAGCGCGAGTATCCCAGCCGGCATGCAAGAGACATCCGCGAGCACCCGCAGTAGACGACTCAATGGAAGACGTGATCATTGTTGGAGGCGGACCGGTCGGGTTCATCAACGCGCTCGGCCTCGCGCAAGCCGGAGCTCGCGTTGGCATCATCGAGGCTGAACCGCAAATCGTCAGTTCCCCGCGCGCGGCCGTGTACTTCTGGTCGGTTCTCGACGGTTTCGAGCGCCTCGGAATACTGGAAGAGACAGAGGCTGAAGGTCTGCGCAAGCAGGACTACACGTACCTGGTACGGTGTACCGGGGAGCGCATCGCGTATTCGATGGAGGTACTGGCGGGGCACACGGCCCACCCCTATAACCTGCATCTGGGCCAGCATCGATTGGCTGACATCGCAATGCGCCGGCTGAAATCATTCTCGAACGCAAGCGTCCGTTTCGGCGCTCGACTCCAGACGCTTCGCCAGGATGCCGGCGGTGTGACGCTCACTGTCGTGACGGAGCGCGGGACGGAGGAACTGCGCGCCAAGTGGGTCATCGGTGCGGATGGCGCAGGGAGCACGGTACGTCAGGCGCTCGGTCTTTCTTTCGACGGTATGACGTGGCCCGAGCGGTTCGTCGCTACCAACGTCTATTACGATTTCGAACGCTACGGATATTCGCGCGCGACGTTCGTGATCGACGATCGCTTTGGCGCGGTCGTCGCCGTCTTGAACAAGGAAGGCCTGTGGCGCTGCACATACATGGAAGACGCAACGCTGCCGCAGGAGACTTTCCTTGAGCGGCTGCCGCACGTTTACGAGGCGATGCTGCCGGGCGCAGGCTCCTACGTGCTGGAACGAGCATCGCCGTACCGTATGCATCAGCGCAGCGCGGAACGATATCGTGTCGGCCGGGTCGTCCTCGCGGGTGACGCGGCGCATGTCACCAATCCCACCGGGGGGCTTGGCCTGACGTCCGGCCTCTTTGACAGCTACGCGCTCTATCCTGCGCTGGCCGCGGTCGTTCTGGACGGCGCCGACGATGAAGTGTTGGATCGCTGCTCGGAGGCGCGTCGCGACACTTTCGTCAAGCGCGCGTCCCCGCAGGCGATTGCGAATAAGCAGCTTGTCTTCCACGCAAACGGCGGCGGGCGAAAGCTCGAGGAGGCGCTGGCGAGCTTGCGCCGGCTCGCCACGGATCCAGAATTCCTCCGGCAGCGCCTGATGTTCTCCAAGTCGTTGGAGACGCCGCCGCTGCTCGGGGCCCCCAGCCGGTGACTCGCAGGTTGACGGGGCGGTCAAATGTGTGCGGCCTGCCGGCTACTGCATTGTCTGGTTCCGGGCTGACTCCGCCAGCAGGATCTCGCGTCAGGCGAGTAGGCGGCGTGCTGTCAGGACGGGCCGTGGATCGACCATGTTCTTGGCGAGAGCCGCGGTCTTGGCTCCGAGTCCGAAGGCCAACGCCATCAGCTGTGTGAAGTAGAGTACTGGGACAGTGCGGGGCGATCCGTCCGCCGTCTCCGGCAAGGCCATCTGCGGCTGGCGGTCGTCGAGATTCGTGTGACAGAGGGGACAGGCGACGGCAATGACGTCCGCGCCGACGCTGCGAGCGTCAGCGACGATCTTGGCGGAGAGCCCCAGCGCGATGTCCGTCTTCGTCACCGAGAGGCTCGCGCCACAACAGGACGTCTTGTGCCCCCAGTCGATCGGGGTCGCACCGAGCGCGCGGACGAGTCGGTCGAGTACTGTGGGGTTCTCGGGCTGGTCGGCGCCGGTGACCTGTGGCGGCCGCGTCATGAGACAACCGTAGTAACACGCGACCTTGAGACCGGCGAGCGGACGCACCGTCCGGGCACCGATCGCCTGCAAGCCGATCTTCTCCACCATCACGTCAACGAGCGTGCGCACGTCGATTTCTCGCTCAATCGTATGACCGATCTTCGCTTCCACCTCGGCCTTCAACGTGGGATTGCGCTTGGCCTCCTGTTGCGCAACTTTGAGGCGATTGAAGCAGGCGGAGCAGGGGACCGCGACCGCATCCATGCCAGCCCGATCCATGAGCGCCAGATTGGTGAGCGGCAGTTCCACCGCGAGTCTCGGTGCGACCCGGTGGGCGGGCGACGAACCGCAGCACGTCCACCCGCGTGGCTCAACCAAATCGAGATCCAAAGTTTTCGCGACCGCACGCACCGTGGTGTCGTATGCGCCTGCGACCGAATGCAACGAGCAGCCGGGGTAGTAGCCGATCTGGTTGGCCTTCCTGGGCTCAGGCCGCGCTTCCTCCGGATCGCCGGCCATCTCAGGCAGAAGCTTGATCTTGCGCTTGCGCATCATCGCCCAGCCCATGGACAGGTCCTTGAGCGGCTGGCCGCTGCGCAGGTTCATCTCCATGATCAGGCCGAGCTCGTACGTGCGGCCGAACCGGCGCAGGTTCTTCAGGAAGATGTCGGTGAACAGGCCCACCGCCGGGACGGGGGCAGCGATGCCCCGAGCGCGGGACTCCGCCGCCATGAAATCCATCACGCGCGCCACGTCGATCCCGTTGGGACAGCGCGTCGTGCAGGTCTCGCAACCGATGCAGAGCCAGGGCGTGCTGGACTTGAGGGCGAGATCCTCGAGTCCGAGCTGGGCGGCCCGCATCACCTGGTTGGGCGCCAGGTCGAAATGTTCCGCCAACGGGCAGCCGGCGCTGCACTTGTTGCACTGGTAACAAAGAAAGACGTTCTCGCCGGTCTCGCTGCGGACGCGATCGGCGAGAGTACTGTTCAGTGCGGTGGCGGACATGCGCTCGTCTCCGGTTCCAGCGTCGGCCGCGGCAAAAGTTTCGCGCGCTCGGTGACGATGGGCACCGCGTCCTCCCATTCGATCGCCATCAGGTGAATGCCGGCGACACCCTTGATCTCGCGCAGCTCGCCGATCATCTCGACGCAGATCTGGATGCCCGTCTCCCGGTAGGCCGCCGTGCGGGCCTTCTTGTCCTCGATGCCGCGGCCCGCCGCTTCCATGCGCTCGACGATCTCATCCGGGACGTCCATGCCGGGAACCTGGTCGCGCATATAGCGCGCGGCGGCAGGAGACTTCAGCGGCCCGACGCCGGCGAGGATACTCAGTTTCTCGGTCACCCCCAGGTCGACGACACGGCGCATGAATTCGCGGAAGCGCGGCACGTTGAAAACCAGCTGCGTCTGGATGAAGTCGGCGCCTGCCTTCGCTTTTTTGGCGAGCCGATACGGCCGCCAGTCGAAGGGATCGCCGAAGGGATTCTCGGCCGCCCCGACGAAGAAACGCGGATTGTCACCCTTGATCTCCTCGCCGCACTGGAAGCAACCGCGATCACGCAACCCGACGACCATCTGCACGAGCTGCATCGAGTCGATGTCGTGCACGTTCTTGGCCTGCGGGTGATTGCCGAATGTCTGGTGGTCTCCCGACAGGCACAGGACGTTGCGCATCCCGAGGGCATAGGCACCGAGCAGATCGGACTGCATCGCCAGACGGTTGCGGTCGCGGCACGTCATCTGGATTACGGGCTCGAGACCCTCCTGCGCCGCGATGACACCGGCCGCGATCGACGACATGCGAACGATCGCGGTCTGGTTGTCCGTGATGTTGACGGCATCGGCGCATCCGCGCAGCACCCGCGCCTTCGCGCGCACGATCTCCGGGTCCGCGTTCTTGGGCGGTCCGAGCTCCGTGGTCACCGCAAAATGCCCGTGCTTCAGGATCGACGCCAGTCGGGACGTTGTGCCGTTGCTCGCGTTCATTTCTGGCCACCCGTTGACGGCAGTTTCAGGTCCTCGCGCACGATCCTGCGCGGACCGCCATCGCGGCTTGTGCGCCAGTCCTTGGGCGGAGCGACCTCGGTGATGAGATGCAGACGATCCTGCGCCTTCAGCTTGTCGTAGATCAGCTGCCAGGCGCAGTCCGGCTTCGAATCGCCCGTGCCGACCTCGCACTTGCCCTTGGAGGAACCGCCGCACGGACCATTCAGCAGTTGCTTCGCACAGCGCGCGATGGGGCAGATCCCGCCCGTGACGCCGAGCAGGCAGTTGCCGCAGGCGGCGCACCGCTCGACCCATTCTCCATGTGCGGCCGGCTTGCCGAGGAACGACGTATTGAGGCCCGGTACGACTACCGCGTCGGGAAACTGCTCGGCGATCGCCTGCACGCCGATGCCGCAGCCGATCGACAACACCGCATCGGCCTCGTCGACTTGCTCGCGAATGCCATCGAGATATTCCCGCTCGCACTGACGCTGGACCGTCACCTCGCTCACATCCTTCGCACTGCCGTCGAGTTGCGCCCCCATGCGCAGCAGCGAGCCGAGGACGCCAGCTTCCTTCGCCCCGCCGGCGAAACAGACGGTGACGCAGGTGCCGCAGCCGACCACGAGCACACGCTTGGCGTTGCCTAGCAGCTCCCTGATTTCGGCCAGTGGTTTTTGTTCGGCGACTATCATGACGAATTCTCCGCTGATGAATTCTCCGCTGATGATTTCCGCGCCGCGGACTTCATGCCGCGGCGTAATGGGCTGGGGCCCAGCTTGCGTACGGTCTCATCCATCTCGGTGACGGCAGCCGCCCAGCGGTTGGCCATGGCAGAGGACATGTTGAACATGCGCACGCGCTCCGCCTCGAGCCCGATACTGCGCAACAGATCCTGGCTGTAGGCAGCACGCCGTTTGGCGTTCAGGTTTCCCTGCTGATAGTGGCAGTCGCCCTCCATGCATCCGGCGATCATCACGCCGTCGGCGCCGTGCTCGAACGCATCCAGGATCAGCTGCACGTCGAGCTTGCCGGTGCACGGTAACTTCACGACCTTCACGCTCTGCGGATACTGCATGCGCAGCGAACCGGCCATGTCGGCCGCCGCGTAGGCGCAGTAGTGGCAGCAGAAAGCCACGATGTTGAGGTCGTCTCCCGCGGTCTCGACTACAGGCGCGTTAATGGCAGTCATGTGCCGTCTCGCCGAACAGGGCGTCCACTTCCGCCATGACCTGCGTGTCGCGGTAATGAAGCACGTTGATGGCCTTCGCCGGGCATTCCGCGGCGCAGGCTCCGCAGCCCTGGCAAACGGACGGCTCGATATAGGCCGCACCCGCGATACCGCCAACACCGAGAAGATCCGGCCGGATTTTTGGAATGCCATAGGGACAGATGCGTACGCAGGTCAGACACCCCGTGCACTTCACGGCGTCGACCTCTGCAATGGCGCCGCCCGCCGTGAGCGACTCCCGCGAGAGGATGTTGGCGGCGCGCGAGGCGGCTGCCTGCGCCTGTACGATGGTCTCGTCGAGAAACTTCGGGTAATGCGCCGCGCCCGCCACGAACAGGCCTTCGGATGCGAAGTCGACCGGCCGCAGCTTGACGTGCGCCTCCAGAAACCACCCGTCGGCATCGACCGGCACCTTGAGCTTCGTGCCGAGCTCGCGTGCGCCTTCTCGCGGCACCATCGGCATGCTCAGAACTAGCATCTCGGGACGCAGCTCCAGGTCGAGACCGAGAATGGGATCGCGGGCGCGAACGATGAGCGGCCCGTCACCGGTCTCGACGGTGGGTGGATGCTCGTCCTCGTAGCGAACGAACAGGATGCCTTGCCTGCGAGCCTCGGTGTAGACGCGCTCCTTGAAACCGTAGGTGCGGATATCCTTGTAGAGCACCGTGATCGTGGCCCCAGG
>JBGPLJ010000084.1:0-12040 GCA_041486385.1 Steroidobacteraceae bacterium | reverse complement strand
CGCGTGGGCGTTGGCCACACGTCGCCCGCCAGTATCTTGAGGAGCTGCGTCTTGCCGGCACCGTTGCCGCCGACGAGCGCCCAGCGTTCGCCCGGGCGGATGTCCCACGTGATGTCCTTCAGAATCTGCCGCTCGTCGCGGCGCAGGTCCACGTGGCGCAGCCGGACCCTGAGTGCGGCGCGCGCGCTGTGCGTCATCGCTCCGATCCGGCCGCGGCCCAATGCTCGCCGCTCCGAATCACACGCCCGTCGCGTTCGAGCTTGATGAGATGCGCTTCGAGCGAGAAGCGCGCCCACTCATGCAGCGCCGGCGCGACATCGTCGTAAACAAGGGGCACCAGCGTGCGCAGGGTCACCGATCCGGCCACCTGCAATCGGGAGAGCGTCTTCGACTCGCGCGCGAGGCGATGCGCGATGAGCGCATCGATCGCCGGCACCGGCTGTTGGATGAGATCGCCGTGGCCTGGGGCAATCGCGGTCATCGTCTGCAGCCGCAGGACCGCGAGCGCCGCCAGGTAATCCGCCATATCGCCGTCGGGCGGCAGGATCACGGTCGTCGATCCGTTGAGAATGTGATCGCCGGTGAAGAGCAGGCCGCTCGCGGCGTGCAGGTAGCAGACATGATTCGAGGCATGACCCGGCGTCGCAATCGCGCGCAGTGCGGCGCCAGCGCCACCGACCAGCTCACCGTCGCGCACGATATGGTCGATGCGTGTCAGCACATCCTGCCGACCGTCGTCCGGCGCGGGGCGGCCAACGATCGTTGCGCCCGTCGCGGCCTTCAACCGCATCGCCGCCGGTGAATGATCGGGATGCGTATGGGTGAGCACGATCCAGCCGATGCGTCCGGGCGCGGCTGCGATGAGCGCGCTCACGTGAGCTTCGATATCCGGCCCGGGATCGAGCACCATGCAGTCCGACTCGCCGATGACGTAACTGTTCGTGCCCGGTCCGGTCATGAGGCTCGGATTCGGCGCGGTGAGTCTGAGCACACCGGGCGCAACGCGCATGGCGGCGCCGGGCGTCGGGATCTGTGGAGCGCGGGAACTCATTGATGCTGGCGGAAGATCCTCGCGGATAATTCTGGCCCGTGGCCCGTGGCCGGTAGCCGGCTGGTCAGCGTGGAAGGCGCGAGAGTATCATCGCCGCGCCCATCACACGCAATGGCGCATGCCCGCCCCTCGGAATACGCACCCTAAGAATGGTCAGGAAAGTGAACAGGAAGCGCCGCCGCAGCGGCCTCTTGCGCGCGGTGCGCAAAATCGCGCGCGCGCGCGATCGCGACTAGGGCAGCGCGCGTGCCGAGCATCATGACGCCGCGACGTCTGCTGGCACCCGTGCCGCTCGTGAATTTTCTTGGCGAGCATTGGGGTGAGTCCCACCTGTGCGTGCGCGGGCGGGCTGCGAAATACGCGCAGCTCTTCGGCTGGCGCGACCTCAATCATCTGCTCGCGACACAGAGGCTCGATGCGCCACGCTTGCGGCTCGTGCGCGACGGGCGCGACGTGAAACCTCGCGACCTTGCAGTGCGCGCCCTCAATCGCGAGCTGGCACGCGATGCGACGCTCGTGCTGAATGCCGTGAACGAAATGCATCCGCCGCTCGCTGAGCTTGCGCGCGGGTTTGCGCGGCTCTTTCTCACCGAACCCAACGTGAATCTCTACGCCTCCTTCGGACGGCAACCGGGTTACGGGCCCCATTGGGATGATCACGATGTATTCATCCTGCAGCTTGCGGGGCGCAAACGCTGGCTGCTGTATGGGCCAGGCCGGCCACATCCGTTGAAGCGCGATGCGCGTCCGAACGATCTGCAGCCACTCAAGCCCAAGGCGCGACTTCTCCTCAAGGCCGGGGATCTGCTCTACATTCCGCGGGGTCATTGGCACGATGCGATCGCTGTGGGCGAACCGACGCTGCATCTGACGCTCGGCGTCGCGACACTCACGGGCATCGACTTTCTGAGCTGGCTGGTCGATGACGTGCGCAGCGTCGCAAGCGCCCGCCGGGATATCCCGCTGTTCGACGCGAGAGCCCGTGGCGCGTGGCTTGCGCGCGTTACGGGCGCTGCGCGTGCGCGGCTCGAGCCGCAAGCGCTGTCGCGCTACCTCGAGGAGCGCCGTGCGGTGCTCCTATCAAGCGCTCCGCCCGCGCTCCCCTTCAGCGTGCACCCGCAGTTCGTGCCGGCTGCGACTGACGGCGTGCGCTGGACGGGAGCGGCACACGCCGCGCTCACGCGCAGCGCCGCTGGACTCACTGTGCGCACCCTCGACCACGAATATGTTTTCGATCCCGAGGCGGCACCGCTCGTTGAGCGCCTGCTTCAGGGCAAAACGGTCCGCTACGGTGCCTTGCGGCGCTCATTCGCGCGCAAACTCGGGCCGCGACGCTTTCAGCGCTTCATGAGCGAGCTGCTGCGCGAGCATTTCGTCACCCTCGTGCCCGCGCGCTGAACCGGGCTTTACTTCGCTTTGGCCTCGTTCGCCGCGTCAGCCTCGAACAACTGCTCTAGCTGGTGCGCCGCTTCACGCGCGGAAGCGAGCAGCTTTTCCTGGTCGTCCTTCAGCGCGTACTGCTGTTTCAGCATCCGCTCGTCGTAGGCGCGGAAAGTCGTCACGGCCTGGCGCGCCTGCGACTTCGTCGAGCCGAGGGCCTCGAGCACGCGTTCGGCCATGTCGAGGCTCGAGAGAAAGGTGTCGCGGATGATGTATCGCACATTGAAGTCCATGAGGCGAAAGGCGTGCTGGCGATTGCGCACACGCGCGAAGATCTTGACCTTCGGGTAGGTGCGCGAGACGAAGTCCGCGATCTTGACGGAAGCCTCGACGTCGTCGACTGCGAGGATGAGAACTTCAGCCTGTTCGAGATTCGCCGAGCGCAGCAGCTCGGGGCGCGACGCATCGCCGTAGAAGATCCGGTTGCCGAAGCGCCGCACGAAATCGACCTGCGCCTGACTCACCTCGAGTGCCGTGAACGGCACCCCCTTGGCGCGCAGGATGCGGGCGACAATCTGGCCGACGCGGCCGAAACCCGCGATGACGACGCGATGATTCTCGGACTCGATGCGATCGAACGGACGCGCCTCGCCGCGTGAGAACCAGGGCTTCAGCCACTTGTCATCGACGATCAGCAGGATCGGGCTCAGGAGCATCGACAAGGTCACCGCAAGCACGAGCGTCTCGGAGATCGCCTGGGAGAGCAGACCTTGAGTGCGCGCGATCGAAAAGAGCACGAACGCGAACTCGCCGCCCGCGAGCATCACCATCGCGACCGAGCGCGCGCGACCGCGCGCGGCCCGCGCTACGCGACCGATGCCATAGACGACCAGCGCCTTCACCGTCATCAAGCCCGCGGTGATGGCGAGAAGCTTCAACGGCGCGGACATCATGAGACCTAGATTCACCGACATGCCGACCGCAATGAAGAGGAGCCCGAGCAGCAATCCCTTGAAGGGTTCGAGGTCGGCTTCGAGTTCATGCCGGTACTCGCTGTCGGCGAGCAGGACACCCGCGAGAAATGCGCCAAGCGCCATCGAGAGACCCGCGGCATGCACCAAAAGCGCCGTTGCAATCACGACGAGGAGCGCCGCGGCGGTGAAAACCTCGGGGATACGGGTCTGCGCCACGATTTTCAGGAGCGGCCGGACGATGAAACGTCCGGCAACGATCACGGCCACGATCGAACCAATGCCGAGCGCGACGCCGCGCCAGGACATCGAAGCTCCGCCGCCCGCAATCAACGGCAGGATCGCGAGAACCGGCAATACGGCGATGTCCTGAAACAACAGAATGCCGAACGCGGCGCGTCCATGCGTCGTGTTGAGCTCTTCACGCTCGCCGAGTAACTGCAGCACGAGTGGTGTCGATGACAGACTAAGACCGAAGCCGGCTATCAGCGCGGAAACCGGCGGGAGTCCGAAGGCAAGTCCACAGCCCGCCAGCGCCAGCGTGGTGAACACGACCTGTGCGGTACCGAGGCCAAAAACCACGCGGCGCATCGCCACCAGCCGCGAAGGCTGCAGCTCCAGACCGATGACGAAAAGCAGCAGCACGACGCCGAACTCCGCAAACTGCAGGATGTTCTCGACGCGCGTGACGAGCCCGAGTCCCCAGGGACCGATCAGCATGCCGCTCGCGAGGTAGGCGAGCACCGCGCTCAGCTGAAAGAAACGGAAAAGCGGCACGGCGACCACGGTTGCCGCAAGAAACAGGGCGATCTCGCCGATCAGGTTCATGGATGGCTCCGATTGCATGCCGGGGTTTCCGGTATTCTAAGCTCCCATCCGCAGGGAGTCCTGATGAAGCAATCCACGGCGAGCGTTCGCCTGGTGCTGATCCTCGGCGCGATCAGCGCCTTCGCACCGCTCTCCATCGACATGTATCTGCCGGCTTTCGCCGCGATCACGCGCGAATTTGGTGCGCCGGTCGATACCGTGCAGCTGACGCTCTCGGCATTCTTCATCGGCCTCGCCGTCGGACAGCTCTTCTACGGGCCGCTCTCGGATCACTACGGCCGCAAGCCTCCACTCGCGTTTGGCCTCGTGCTCTATACGCTTGCCTCGATCGGTTGCGGACTCGCGCGCAGCGTCGACATGCTGATCGTGATGCGAACGCTGCAGGCCCTTGGCGGCTGCGCCGGATTCATCATCGCGCAGGCCATCGTGCGCGATATGTTCGAGCCCAGGGAAGGCGCCCGCGTACTGTCGCGCCTCGTGCTCGTGTTCGGCGTCGCGCCCATCATCGCGCCGACCATCGGCGCGTGGATCGTGCAGGTATCGAGCTGGCGCACCATCTTCTGGATCCAGGCCGTCATCGGCGTCGCATGCATTGGCACGGTTCTGCCGCTGCTGCCAGAGACCCGTCCGCGGAGCGCGGCACGGCCGCCATTTGCTCTCAAGCGCGTGGTCCAGGATTACACGACGCTGCTGACCGAACGCAGGTTCATGGGTTACACCGCTGTGGCGTCCTTCGCTCACGGTTCCATTCTCGCTTACGTCACGGCCGCACCCTTCGTGTTGATCCAGCTGTACGGCGTGACGACCACGCAGTTTGGGCTCCTCTTCGCGGTTAACGCGATGGCGCTCATCCTGAGCGCCCAGTGGAATGCACACCTCCTGAAGTCGCACGCGTCCGAGCCGCTCCTCAGGCGCGCCGCGGCGCTTGCACCGATTCTCGCGGCCGTGCTGATCGCAGTTACTGCGACACAGGTAGGCGGCGTGCCGGTGATCATGACGTCGTTGTTTCTCTATATGGGCACGATGTCGATCATCCGTCCGAACTCGATCGCGGGCGCGCTCGCGGATCACGCCGACCGCGCAGGCGCGGCGAGCTCATTGATCGGCTTCATGCAATTCCTGCTGGCGACGCTCGCCGGCCCCATCATGAGTCTCATGCATGATGGAACGGGCAAGCCCATGGCGATCACGATGACGCTCTACGCTCTGGCGGGTCTCGTGCTGTATCGATGGCTCACGCGCCGCCCCTCATAGGACTTGGCAGTGTGCGCCGCAAGGCTGATGATGCTTACCCCGCCGATTAACGGCGATGTCGCGCGCAGAACGAGTCTCTAATGCCCTGGATCAGCCTGCTTGCTATCGGCGTCGGAGCCGTCCTCGGAGCCTGGGCTCGCTGGGCACTTGGCCTGCTGCTCAATCCAGTCTTCCCGACCCTGCCCCTCGGAACGCTGACGGCGAATCTCGTCGGCGGCTTCATCATTGGCGTTTTCATGACGGTCGCCGATCCGCTCGGGCTGTCGGCGGTGACACGCCTTTGCGTGACCACCGGGTTTCTCGGAGCACTCACGACGTTCTCGACATTCTCCGCCGAGACCATGAACCTGCTGATGCGGGCGCAGTACGCGTGGGCGGCTGGCGCCGCGGCAGCGCACCTGGGCGGCTCTTTGCTGCTGACAGGCATCGGTGTGCTCCTTGCCAGAGCGATACTTGGCAGGTGAGCGAGCGCCGGCGCTGCGATCGTGACGACACGGGAGGCTAAGTCGATGAATGGCACGTATCTGCGTTTCTACATGCACGAGAACGTGAAGCACCGTCACCGTTTGCTGTACGAGTGGCTGCTTGAACATGCGAAGGCGCTTGGCGTTCACGGCGGCACGGCGTTTCGCGCGGTCGCAGGCTTTGGCCATCACGGCGTACTGCACGAGCAGCACTTCTTCGAGCTCGCGGGAGACCTCACCATCGAAGTCGAATTTGTCGTCACCGACGAGATGTCCGACCGGCTGCTCGATAGTCTGCGCGCCGAAGATCTGAATCTCGTGTACGCGAAGATACCGGCCGAGTTTGGTGTCATCGGCAAGCGCGCCAGGAAACCCATTCCCAAGGGAGACCCATCTTGATAGACGTCTATTTCTGGCCCACGGGCAACGGCAAGAAGATCACGATTATGCTCGAGGAGATCGGCTTCGCCTACAAAACGATACCGGTCAATATCAACAAGGGCGATCAGGCGACGCCGGAATATGAGCGGCTCAACCCGAACGGCAAGATGCCGACGATCGTCGATCACGATGCCGCGGGTGGCCCGATCACGATCTTCGAGTCGGGCGCGATCCTGGAGTACCTCGCGGAGAAGTCCGGCAAGCTCATGCCCACCGATCTGCACGGCAAGTACCGCGTGCTCGAGTGGGTCTACTGGCAGGTCGGCGGCCTGGGACCGATGGCGGGCCAGGCGCATCACTTTCTGCGCTATGCGCCGCAGAAGATCGAGTACGCGATGCACCGCTTTCACACCGAGGTCACGCGGCTCTACAAAGTGATGGACAAGCAGCTGGGCCGGACCGAATACCTGGCCGGCGAATATTCCATCGCCGATATTGCGGCGTGGCCCTGGGTCGTGCGCCACGACTGGCAGGGTCAGGACCTCAACACCCTGCCAAACGTGAAGCGCTGGTTCGAGAAAGTTGGCCAACGACCCGCGGTCGAACGCGGCGCCGCCGTCGGCAAGGAGTGGACGAGTTTCGCCCAGCCGATGTCGGACGCCGACAAGAAACAGCTTTTCAATCTGCGCGACGAAGACTTCAAGCAACCCACCGGCAAGACCTGAACGCCCATGAAGATTCGCCCGAAACAGTTTCGCGTGCGCCCCGGCGAGAAGGTCGACCTCGGCGACCTGAAGACGCGTACCAAGCCCGTGTACACGTCGAAGCAGCACTATGAAACCTTGCTGCGCAATTCGACGCGCGACCTGAGCCGCGCGCAGGGCAAGCTCTACGCCTCCGACACGCACGCCCTGCTCCTCATCTTTCAGGCGATGGATGCCGCCGGCAAGGACAGCACCATCAAGCACGTGATGTCGGGCGTGAATCCGCAGGGCTGCCAGGTCTTCAGCTTCAAGCACCCGAGCGCCGAGGATCTCGATCACGATTTCCTGTGGCGCACGAATCTGTGTCTGCCGGAACGCGGGCGCATCGGCATTTTCAATCGCTCGTATTACGAAGAAGTCCTGGTGGTCCGCGTGCATCCGGAGATTCTCGAGGCTCAGCGCCTGCCCGAGCGCCCGAGGGATGACGAAGAGTTCTGGCGCGCGCGCTATCGCTCGATCGTCGAGATGGAACATCATCTGTGCCGCAACGGCACCTGCGTCATCAAGTTCTTCCTGCACCTGTCGAAGGAAGAGCAGCGCAAGCGCTTCCTCGAACGCATCGACGATCCCGACAAGAACTGGAAATTCAGCGCGGCCGATGTCACCGAGCGCAGCTTCTGGAAGAAATACATGAAGGCGTATGAAGCCTGCTTGAGCGCGACCAGCACCAAGCAGGCGCCGTGGCACATCGTGCCCGCGGATGACAAGCAGAACGCTCAGCTCATCGTATCCACAATTATCCTGGACACGCTGAGCGAACTCGGTCTCGCCTATCCGAAAACCGACGCGCGCCGCGAGCGCGAGCTGCAACAGAGCCGGCGCCGGCTGCTCGCCGAAGGCAGCCGCGGCTAGGGAGTTCGTTCCGCCGGCTGCGCCGCGTTCAGCCCGAACGCCTGCGCCAGCAACTCATACGATCGCAGCCTTGCCGCGTGCTCATGCACGATCGTCACGATCATCAATTCTTCGAGACGCCACGCGGCCGCAAGAGCCGTGAGCTGTTTCTTCAGCGTGTCGAGCGATCCTGCGAAGAACGGCGGCCAGTCGCTGCCCGCAGATGGAGTCCACGGCTCGTCCGGTCCGAGTTCACGCATGGCCTCCTCCACCGAGGGCACGAGACCTCGTTCACCGCTGCGGATGCGGCGTCTCACGAGGCGCACGCTCGCACTCAAGCGCTGCGCTTCTTCATCCGACTCGGCGCAGATCACGCCGATTGCGGCGACGGCGCGTGGCGCGGCGAGATAACGCGAGGGCTTGAAGCGCTCGTAGTACTGGGCAATGGCCGCTGCCGCAGGCTCCGGCGTAATAAAGTGCGCGAACGCGTACGGCAGGCCGATCTCTGCCGCCGCCGCTGAACTCCACGGGCTCGATCCAAGCAACCACACTTGTGGAGCGCCCGGCATCTCCGGCGTGACGGTCAAGCGGCTGAAGGGATGCTTCTCGCCGAATTCGCGGTTGAGAAACGCGAGCACCTCGACCAGTTGGTCTCCGAAGTCATCCGGGAGCCGTCCTTCGTTGCGTTCGCGGCGCAAGGCAAATGCTGCCAGCGGTCCCCCGCCCGGCGCGCGGCCTACGCCCAGATCGATGCGACCCGGCGCCAGTGCATGCAGCATGCGGAAGACTTCCGCCACTTTGTAGGAACTGTAGTGCGGCAGCATGATGCCGCCGGATCCGAGCCGGATGCGTTTGGTTTCACCGGTCAGCCGCGCGATCAAGACTTCGGGCGCAGGACTCGCGAGCGTCGGAATGTCGTGATGCTCCGCGATCCAGTAGCGCTCGTAGCCCAGGCGATCCGCGAGGCGCGCGAGCTCGATGGTGTTGGCGAGCGCCTGGCCCGCAGTCATGCCCGTGGACACGGGGGATTGGTCGATGACGGAGAGTTTCATGACGATTGGCGGCTATCGTGGCGGATCGCAGTGGGATGCGATAGCCTCAAATGAGCCGAAAATTAGAACAATAGGGCATCGGGACATAATCCCGACGCTAGGACAGGAAGCCTATGCGCACCGTATCTCAGTGCTCCATCGTGCTGGCGTCAGCCTTCGCCTTGCTGGTTGCGGGCTGCGGTGGAGGTGGTGGTGGTGGTGGCGGCACGAATGGCGGCGGGATTGTCGGCACACAGTCGCCGGGACTCACCGTATCGACGACCTCTCTAGCGACGTCGGCGGATGCGGGGACCAGCACGACTCCGACGGCGAACTTCAACATCACCGTCAGCAATCCGCCGACGGCCGGTGTTTACATTGGCGGGCAGTTCACTCAGAACGGAATCGCGAGTATCGATCTGCAGCCCACGACCCAGACCGACGGCACAGTCGTAATCACTTTCAAGGATCCCAGCATCCTGGGGCCGGGTGTCTATGACGACACGGTGCAGGTCGGAATCTGCACCGACAGCACCTGCAACGCGGTTCGCAGCGAAACGCAACATTCGGTCGCCGTCAAATACACCGTGACGGGAACTAAGCCACCGCCGGCTACCGTCAGCGCGTCGACCAACGTCGTCAATGTGCAGGCCGTCCTGTTTGATCCCACGGCGCCATCCGCCGCGGTCGACCTCATTATCCAGGGCATCCAGCCGTCGTCCGTGAATACAACGACGGACTACACGACCGATGGAGTCGCTTATGCGGGAACATCGCTGACCGGCAGCGGTGGATTCCAGGTACAGATCGCGTTCGACGCGCCAGGCCGGCTGGCCCCCGGCACTCACGACGACACCATCACAATCTCGCTTTGCCCTGCCAATTCCTGCCCCGTGGGCTTGGCTGGCTCGCCCATAATCATCACGACGCACTACACGGTCAGTTCCACAGTGACGGGAACGAACGGCTACACCATCCGGGTAGTGACCGCGCCCGCCTACGACATCGCATGGGATGACGTCAGCGGCAACATTTATCTGTCGAGTCCAAGCAGCGCGCCCACCCACCCCAATTCGGTGGTCGCGCTGGATCCGGTGTCGGGTGCACTCGGACTGTCGGGCCTTGCGGGCACCGATCCGACCTTCGAGGCGATCTCCGGCGACGGTCAGTTCCTGTATGTCGGATTGCAGGGGTCGAACACGATCCAGCGACTGAAGCTGCCGAGTCTGGCGAAAGACATCACGTTGCCGATGGGAAGCAACCCGTCGGGTCCATTGTTTGCCGGCGAGATTGAGGTATTGCCAGGGCAGCCAAACACTGTGGCTGTAGCGCGCAGCGCCACTGCCGGCTATTCAGACGGCTATGACGTGACGCTGTTTGATGACGCGACTCCCAGAGCCAACGCATTGCATCGAACCGACGTGCCGATGAGCTCGATTCAATGGGGCGCGACGTCGGACACCCTCTACGGCGTTGGCTTTTCCACTTTTTCGATTGGCACCTTGACGACGATGGGCGTAGACGGCACCGGTGTGAAGCTGGTTGCGTCAGACAACCTCTCGCGGGTCTTCAACGGGCGAATACATTTCGATGCGGGGGTCTTGTACACGGACATCGGGTTGGCCATCGATGCAGCCTCCAGGAGCGAGCTCGGTGCCTACCTAATAGCGGGCGGCGAAGGTTCATTTGGCGCACTGCCCGACTCGAATCTCAATCGCATTTTCTTCGTGATGTCCGGAGCCAACGGCTCTTTCTTACGCTCGTACGATTTGAGCACCTACACTGCCATCGCAGAGCTGCCCCTGTTCGGCGTCGGCTTTCCGCCCAACCGGCCAACACGAATCGTCCGGTGGGGAGCGGACGGGCTTGCGATCCCGACGGCCGACGGGCGGGTTCTGCTGATCACTGGTCCGTTTGTTAAGCCCTGATCACAGCGACATAATTGAGCGTGCTTGGAGTTCAGCAAGCTGAACGAAAACCTAACGAAATCTGCACTCTATATATATGCGCCGTTCGGCAGTCGAATGCGCCGCATCAGACCATGAGGCACCACCTGCCGAGACTTGAGCACTCTTTAGTCAACCGGTGTGGTTGAACGCCTCTGAGCGTGGAATAATCCCGCGCTCGAACACTCCCCTGGAGCCAGCATGACGCTGCTCCCAGGCAAGTCCAGTAACAATGACTGGAGGTCGAAGCATCATGAAGTACTCAAGGATAGGCGCATGGATTGGCGCGACGATTATCTTTATGGTTTCCGCCGCGGCTGTCGCAGGCAACGGCCACGATGAAAGACAGCCGAGAGTGGAAGTGTCCACCTTTGCATCCGGTTTGAACAATCCGCGTGGACTGAAATTCGGACCCGATGGCGATCTATATGTCGCGGAGGCCGGCCTCGGCGGTACCGAACTGCCGCCTGACGATCCGGATTGCGTGGTGCCGCCGCCGGTCGGCCCGTACCTCGGCAGCACAACGGGCTCGCGCATTTCGAAATTCGATCGCCACGGCAATCGCACGACGGTGGTCGACGGCTTGCCGTCGAGTCAGACGAGCGCGAATCTCGGTAGCCTCGTGAGTGGCGTGGCCGATATTGCGTTCGTCGGGCACCGCCTGTACGCCATCCTGGCCGGCGCGGGTTGTTCGCACGGAGTGCCGAGCATTCCCAATGCATTGATCCGCATCCATCACGACGGCTCGTGGGACGTAGTCGCCGACCTCGGCGCCTATCAGCGAGCGCATCGCGTTGCGAATCCGGAACCGGAGGACTTTGAGCCCGATGGCACCTGGTACAGCATGATCACAGTTCGTGATCAATTGTATGCGGTCGAACCCAATCACGGCGAGATCGTGCGTATCTCGCAGGATGGAGACATCCATCGCGTCATCGACGTATCGGCGAGTCAAGGCCACGTCGTGCCGACGGCGCTCGTTCATCGCGGCGTGTTCTTTGTCAGCAATCTCGGCGTCTTTCCTCAGGACGCCGGCAGTTCGAAAGTCTGGGCGGTCACCCCCGCCGGACAGATTCGCGTTGTAGCGACGGGGTTCAATCTGGTGCTCGGCCTCGCCTTTGATCGACGCGATCGCCTAT
>JBGPLJ010000083.1:0-12151 GCA_041486385.1 Steroidobacteraceae bacterium | reverse complement strand
TGGATCGTGTTTGCCTCCGCAACGCTGGCTCTCAATCTGACACCCGGTCCCGACATGCTGTACGTGTCGGCGCGCAGCGTGGCGCAAGGTACGCGTGCCGGTGTCTTTTCAGCGCTCGGTGTGGCCGGCGGCGGAGCGGTTCATACCACGCTCGTCGCATTCGGGCTCGCTGGCCTGTTGGCCCGCGTACCAATCGCATACGACGTCGTGCGGTATGTTGGGGCGGCTTACTTGATCTATCTCGGCGTGCGTCTGTTGTTTGCTCCACAGACAAGCGCTGCCCGGCCATTCGCCGGGGAATCGAACCTGCGGATCTTCCTGCAGGGCCTTGTTACCAACGTGCTCAATCCAAAGGTGGCACTTTTCTTTCTCGCCTTCCTGCCGCAGTTCGCAGACCCGGCGCGCGGCCCTTTGTGGGGACAGTTGCTCGTGCTCGGTACGCTCTTTAACTTGAGCGGCACCTGCGTCAACCTGTCGGTTGCGTTCGTCGCAAGCGCGACGCGCCGGATCGCAAGCGGGGGAGCGCACTCCGGAGTGTGGCTGCGGCGACTATCGGCAGCGGTCTTTGTTGGCCTTGGCGCACGTCTCGCCTTAGCTACGGGACGCTAACAGCAACATGAACCATCCGCTGTCGCTTGCCGTGGTCAGGGCGTGGGTACTCGTTCTGCTGTTCGGCGCGGGCGCATGCTCCAAGGCGCCCCCCACAGCGCCGGCTAGCCTACCCGGGGAAATTCCGACCCCGGCGCGCGAGATATCACTGCGGCCGGAACAGGTGCGCTTCGATCGTAACGGCATCGCAGGGGAAGTTCGCGTGGAGCGCCGTCCGGCGACGCGGCTCGCCGCTCATCCGGATCCGGCCACGCCGGCTTCACCCGCGCAACTGCTCATTATCCTTGATCCAGCGACACTTCCTGATCCCGCATTTCCAGAAACGCGGGCCTTGATCGTGTACCCGGCCGGCGACTGGTCGAAGACGTACGCGCGCCTCGGCCGCGCAAGTGAAGATCCCTTGCCCGCACTGCGCGAGATTCTCGACCGCCAACCGCAGGCCATCGGTATTAATTTTCCGCCGGCGGCCGGACACGCGAGCGCGCAGCAGATAGTACGCAGCGCAGTCAGGTACCTGAAGTTTCACGACGGTCGCGGTGTGCGTTTTCTCACCGTTTATCAGGGCGATCCGCTCCCGATCGCGGATCACGATGTCGTATACGTGTTTCACGGCCTCACGGACGATGGAAAATACTGGGTGACGCTGAATCTGCCTTTGAACGCGCGCGTCCTGCCCGCGCCCGACGCGGCGCTCGCGGCACTTGCTGATTACGATCGCTTCTTGAAAGAACACGTCGCCGATGTCGCGGACGTTGGCCGGAAGCTGGAAGGCGCGCACCCGGACGAATTCACGCCGCGTCTCGACCGCATCGATGCGATGCTGGAATCGCTCTCGATCCATTAGCGAATCAGCGCGCGGCGAGCGCGTGTTCCAGATCCGCGACCAGATCTTCGATGTGCTCAAGACCGATCGACAGCCGCAACAGATTTTGCGGGGTGCGCGTGGTTGGGCCCTCGATGGATGCCCGATGTTCCACCAGACTCTCGATGCCGCCGAGGCTCGTCGCCCGTGTGAAGAGCTCGAGTCGTGCTGCGACGGCAAGCGCTTCGCGCGCACCACCCGGCACGCAGAACGAGACAATCGCTCCGAAGATGCGCATCTGACGCACGGCAAGGGCGTGTTCGGCGTGAGTGGCAAGGCCTGGATAGAACACTTGCTCCACGGCTGGTGAGGCGGCGAGAAACTCGGCGACAGCCCGCGCATTGTCGCTCTGGGCACGAAAGCGGCACGGTAGCGTCGCGATGCTTCGACGAATGAGCCAGCAATCAAACGGCGACGGTACAGCGCCGCCCAGCACCTGCAGATTCGTCATTGCCTGTGCAAGCGCCTCATCCCGCACGACGACGGCGCCGCCGGTAACGTCGCTGTGGCCGCCGAAGTACTTCGTCGTACTGTGAACCGCAAGGTCAGCGCCGAGATCGAGCGGGCGCTGTGCAAGCGGCGTCGCGAACGTGCTGTCGACGGCGAGGCGTGCCCCGAGCCGATGGGCATGTGCGGCGATCGCCGCGATATCGGTGATGCCGAGCAAAGGATTGCTTGGCGTCTCAACCCAGACCAGACGCGTATTGGGCCGCCAGCACGCTTCCAGATCGGCCACCCTTCGCCCTTCGAATAACCCGAACTCGATGCCGTGCGATGCGAACAACGTTCGAATCTGCGCAAGTGTTCCGTGATAGCACTCCGCCGGCGCAAGCAGATGGTCGCCGGGCCGCAATAGACTGAAGGTGGCGGTAACCGCTGCACTGCCCGAGGCAAAGCAGAACGCCCGTCCGCCGCCTTCCAGGGCGGCGATGCACTGTTCAAGCGCTCGCCGATTCGGATTGTCGGTCCGGGCATACGAATAGCCCGATGGGAAGCTGCCGTCCGCCCCACGTTCGAACGTCGTGCTGAATGAGATCGGTGCCACCACTGCGCCTGTCGTCGGATCATTGGCGCGGCCTGCATGGACCGCGAGTGTTTCAAAGTGGTTTGACTTCTGCATGCCCGTCTCGTGTTGCAACTTCTGATTCCATGGGTCGTCGCTTTGGAGGCTCGTACTCCTGAATCGCACAGACCAGCATACCGGGACCGCCATGCACTCCCAGTGCCGTTCCGGTCGTGGTCAAAAAACTTGAATGAATGTTGGTGAGTCCGTCGATTACGGCATCCAGCAGTGACTGGCCCTCGGACTCGGCATTGGCGTGTCCAATCGAAATACGGTACTGCCGCCGTGGGTCGAGTCGCCGTCGAATCAGACGGGCGAAGCGGGCGGTCAGATTGCGACGGCCAAAAATCACAGCGCCTGCGCTGATACGGCCGCCGCGATGGGTCTTGAGTATCGGCGTTAGATGCAGCGTATCGGCGAACAACTTCACGATCTTCGGGACGCGACCGCCGCGCACCGCATAGTCCAGCCGACCGAGTAGCGCGAGTGTCGACGTTTTCGGCACTACCGATAACGCTGCGTTACGCACAGCTTCGCCACCATAGCCAAGCGCGGCGCATTCCGCTGCGTACATGGCGACAAGGCCCTGGCCGAGAGAGGCATTCTGGCTATCGACGACATATACCTTGCTGTGGGCTTGCACGCGCTGCGCAGCCGTCTGAGCTGCCGCCAGCGTCCCGCTGACGGTCCCGCTCAAATTTACCGACACGACGGCGTCGAAGTGCGACCCAAGAAATTCAAACGCGCGCCGAAAGTCGCCCGGTGGCGGCTGCGAAGTCTTGGGATGCTCAGGACTCGCCGCGAGCTGGCGATAGAATTCCTGCTGTGTCAGGCCAACCTTGTCGAGATAGCTGCGATTTCCAAAATGCACGCGCACCGGCACCATGTGTATGCCAAGGCGATCCATCTCCTCATCGGGAACATCGGCGGCGGAATCGATCACGACGGCAACTCCCCGGCCCCGCTGATGATGGGCCAGCTGCTGCTGCCGACGCATGTCATCGGCTTTCTGCCCGCTTATTTCGCCAAACGGGCGCAGCACCTCGAACGCCGCGGCCGGATCGTCGACGTGTACGTGAACCTTTAGCTTGTCTGCGCGACCGGCGATGACAAGGCTGCTGCCGAGTGGCGCAAGCGCTTCGCGCACCCTTCGGCGATCGATCGCAGTGCCGACGAGAATGCACTCGGTGCAATACCGATGGCGGGAATCGAGCGCGGTTCCCGCAGCCTGCTCGTCGGCATCGTGCACCGGTAGCGCAGCGGTTGCCGGCGGCAACTCGCCGGTCATCAAATAATCCGCGGCGCCCTCGGCAAATTCGACAAACCCAAGTGCGCCGGCATCGACTACGTTGGCGCGGCGCAATTCATCGAGCTGTTCGCGCGTGGCTTCGACCGATATACGCAGGCGAACGCGCGCACGCGCGAACAACTGCACGAAGTCTGCAACACCGGATTTCGTATCTGCGCGCAAGGAGCGCGCAAGCTCAGCGAGCACAGTGAGAATGGTGCCTTCGCGCGGGTCGGTCATCGCGTCGCGCGCGTAAGCAGCGCCGCTTGCCACGCCTTGCGCGAACTCCCGTGGGCCGAGCGTCGCGAGCTGGCCGACGCTGTCGCCGAGCCCCAGGAAGAATTGCGCAAGGATCGCGCCGGAATTGCCGCGGGCGCCGTCGATCGCTGCGTCGGCGGCCTGGGTAGCAATCCGCCCTGCGTGCTCGCGCGGAGTACGGTCCAGCGCGCCAAGCACCGCTGAGAGCGTCATCGCCATGTTGGTGCCGGTATCGCCGTCGGCCACGGGGAATACGTTGATCTTGTTCAGATGTTCCTGATGGGCAAGGAGGCGATAGATGCCAGCGCGCAGCGCGTCGGCGAGCCGAGCGCCGTCGAGGGTCGCAATCGCTCGCGACGCGACGTTCATGCGCTACTGCCGCGGCAGCAGAAAGCGCAGGCCCCGGAAATTAAGCACGACGCCGTCGCGCGTGATGTGCTCGACGCGCAGCCCGGCTTGTGCCTGCATGCCTTCTCGCAATGTTTGTCCATTGATCGACACAAATCGCTGGCTCGAATCCGCCCCGAAGACATGCATGTCGAGATGCAGCTCCGGCAGCGCGGCCCGACCCTGTGCGACCACCTCACTCATGGTCGGCAGGGGACCTTGATCCGCGAAGTCTGCCGGTGGCGGTTGATCGAGTCGGGGTTCAGGCGCCGAGGCCTCGCCGTTCTGATCGTCGATTGCCGCTGCCGCCGGAGCCGCTGCAGCCGGAAGCGGGGCGGCGACAGTCGCGGGAATCGCGAGCGGAGCCGCCTGTGGGATTGGCGCTGCAGGCGCGATTGCGGCGCTCGTTTCAACGGGCGTTGCCACGACCGGCACCTGATCACGCCGCGTCAGCAGCACTACCAGCACAATGATGTTGACGAGGAGCAGTACTCCGATGCCGATCCAGAGTTTGGGTATGCGCGCCGCAGGCGCCGCGGATTTCACGTCCGCGAATGACGGCCCGATCTCGCGCTGCCGCTCGTTTTCCGACTTCTTCAGGGCATCAAGAATGAACGACATGTCGGGTCCGCACTAACTGCGAGGGTTCTCGACGTGGATCAGCCGCGGCTGATCCGGACTGCCCGTCGCAGTATCGAGCGCGATCTGTGTCTGCACACCCGCGATCCCATCGACAGTCAATTGATGGTCGCGCTGGAAATCCTCGACGAGCCGCGCCAGCTTCTCATCGTAGACGTCATCGGGCTCCGTTGCGGACTGAGGCAGCCCGCGCAACTGCTCGAGGCTTCTGCGCAACCAGCGCACAGCGCTCCCACGGGCACCGAGCTTGAGCTCGCGCGCATTCGCATCCTGAGGGCGCCAGAGCAACACGTAGTTGCCATACCAGTATTGCGACAGATCGGCGATGCCGACGACGCGCGGAGCGCCGTCAAGCTCAATTGTCGCGCCCTCATCGGTCAGCCCCGACAGCACGAGCTGATGTGTGGTGCCAGCAGCGCCCGGAATGAACAGGATCGCGGGTCGATTGAAGGTTCTGAGCTCGGCCCAGGATCCTTTCTGATCCACGCATTCGAGATGCTGGGTTGCCGCAAACGAGCACGCATCGACGACACCGGAATGGTAGTCGACGCCCCAGAGAGCGAACAGTCGAGTGAATGCGGATTCTAGTGTTGTCGATGTGGAATGCTCGGCGATCAGCTGCGCCAGTTTCGTCGGTGCAGGGAGCGAGGTACTGACGGCGATTGGCGGTGTCGGCGCAACAGTCGCGCTTACGACGGCTTTTGCCGGCACCGGTGCCGAGGCCGTTACCTGCACCGGCGAGCTGCGCATCGACGGCCAGCCGAAGAAGTGCCAGGCAACCAGCGCAACCGCAATGCCCGTGCCAACAACTGCGCTGCCCGTGGCCCAGCCAAGCCATGGGGGCGCGAATGGGCGGCCGTAAACCTCAGCTGCCGCGGCTCGTACCGTCCGCGCCGAGATGCGGTGTTGATCCTGCGTGAAGGCGCCCAGCAGTGCACGATCGCAGATGACATTGATGATGCGCGGAATGCCGCTTGACAGGCGATGCACCTCGCGCAGCGCTCCGTTGGAAAAGATTTCCGTCGTGGCTCCGGCGACACGCAGTCGATGGCGTACATAGCCGGCGGTCTCAGTCCGCGCCAGCGGCGCGAGGTGATAGCGCCCGGTGACGCGTTGCGCGAGCTGGCGCAGGTCGTCGCGTGCCAGGAGCTCACGCAGCTCCGGCTGTCCGATCAGGATGATTTGCAGAAGCTTTTGAGTCGGTGTTTCGAGATTTGTGAGCAGACGCACCTGCTCAAGGACGTCGGTCGACAGATTCTGCGCTTCATCGACGATCAGGACGACGCGGCGACCGTCGCCGTGAGCGCGCAAAAGGTAATGATTCAGCAGGTCGACCAGTTCTTTGACACTGCCGCGCGCGCGTTCCGGGAAGTTGATCCGCAGCTCTTCGCAGATCGTGAGGAGAAATTCCGCCGGTGTGACGCGCGGATTCAGTATCAACGCGACGTCGGCTTCCTTCGGGATCTGGCCGAGGAGGCTGCGGACGACGGTCGTCTTGCCTGTGCCGACTTCACCCGTGAGTTGTATGAAGCCACCCGATTCCTTAATGCCGTAAATGAGGTGTGCCAGTGCCTCCGCATGTTGTTCACTCAGGAACAGATAACGCGGGTCCGGCGTGATGGCGAAGGGCTTCTCGTTGAGCCCGAAGAAGTTCGTGTACATCGCAGTTGACTTGGAAAAATTGTTGGGCGGTCTTCTATTTGGCCGCTCCAGGATCCGGCAAGCATCATGCCTCGCGGCGCTGACTAAGTACAATTTGCCGTCGCAACATGGAGTTGCACTCGCCGAAGCTCTCTGTGCCGGCCCTCAGGGAGCGCGCCGGCCAATGCCTGGCATGGAGCGATCAGACGACGACAGTCCGCTCGCACGCTGCAACGACTCACGCCCGAATTTCTGGTGGATGCTGTCGAGGGCTGCATCGAGATCGCCGCTGTCGTTGGACTTCGGCAGCTGGAAGAGTTCCAACTGACTCGCCGGCGCCAGTTGGCTGACACCCACACCCAGCAGGCGCAGCGCCGCACGCGGCTGTGTGTCCAGCCAGGACGCAAGCAGTGTTCGGGCGATTCCGAGAATCAGGCCAGTGTCCTGCGTAGGCGGTGCAAACGTCTGCTGGCGCGTATAGGTGGTGAAGTCCTTGCGTCGTATCTTCACCGTCACCTGGGCCGCCATGAGCTGCTTCGCGCGTAATCGCTCGCACGTGCGATCGGCAAGTTGCGCGAGCTCCGCCTGCAGACGTACCTGATCACGGATGTCCTCTGCAAAGGTCTCCTCGGCGCTGATCGACCGATCTTCGCTGTCGGCAACCACAGGCCGGTCGTCAATGCCGGCGGCGCGCTCGCGCACTCTGCGCGCAAATCGTCCAAAGATCGGCCAAAGTATTGCGTCCGGTGCCAGTCGCAGGTCGCCGAGCGTGTGAATACCGTGCTCTTCGAGCCGCGCTGCTGTCTTGCGTCCTATCCCTGAGAGTTTCGAGATCGGCAGTGGACCAAGAACCCTCAGCACCTCCTCAGCGGCGATTTGCACCAAGCCGTCTGGCTTCCTGAGGTCCGACGCAATCTTCGCCAGCAGTTTGTTCGATGCGACACCCACCGACGCAGTCAAGCCGGTGCGCGCACGGATCTGCGCCTTCACTTCCGAGGCGATCGCTGCTGCTCCACCGAACAAGCTCTCGCTTGCGGTGACATCGAGAAAAGCCTCATCAAGGCTCAGCCCTTCCACCATTGGCGTGAACTCCCGGAACACGGCAAAGACCTGTCGCGAGACCTCTTGATAGCGCCGCATACGTGGCGCAACGGTGATTGCCTGAGGGCAGCGGCGCAACGCCTCACTCATCGGCATGGCGGAGTGCACGCCGAATTTGCGGACCTCATAGCTGGCAGCCGCGACGACACCGCGCCCGCCGGTGCCACCGACGATGACGGCTTTGCCAAGGAGCTCGGGCCGATCACGCTGCTCGACCGACGCGTAAAATGCGTCCATATCGACATGCAGGATGGCGCGATTGCTCATCCGAGGATCTCTGACGCGGGCGCTCGTTCTTACTTGGTGACTGTGACCGTGATCTTCTTCGAAATCACTGGCGGATTGTGCGGCACATGCAACGCATCAGCGAGCACGAGTTGCAGCGTGTGCTTGCCCGGCGGCAACGTGAGCGTGACTTCTGTCTGGCCCTTGCCGAAATGCATCACTTTATTTTCGATCGCTGGCACCGGTTGACTCATATCCGCCGGCAAATCCGTATCGATATAGAGGTGATGGTGCCCGGTGTTGTCGACCTTGATGCCGGCCGGCGCGATTCCCATGCCTTTCAGGCCAAAATGCAGGGTGACTGGATTGGCGAGCTTCGCGCCATCCTTGAGCCCAATGAAGTAAACCTCCGCACCGGGCGCGGATGGTGTGCGTTCCTGCGAGTAGGACGCCTGACCGAAAACTGTCAGTGTCATGAGCGACACGGCGGCAAGCAGCGGTATGCGTTTCATATACGGTCCTTGGATGTTGTAAGAAATACGGCGTCACAGGGTAAGTGCGCTGTAACCCACCGTAAGCAATGTGGTGGCTACGAGCGTGATGCTATACGCTGCCAGCAGAAATCCAAACTTGGTGAATGTCTTGACACGTCCCTGGCCGTAGAAGCGCCGCAGTGCAAGGTAAACATACGACAGGATGGACATCACAACGAGGAATGTAACGATGCCGGGCGGATGGATGCCGCCAGGCACGAGCGCAAGCACATGATTCCCCAATACGATGAGGACAAACACCAGGAAGATGAATACGTGCAGATGCACGAAGAACAACAGGTGCTCCACGTAGTAGCGTCTTGACCGTATGTAGAGGATCTTGTTGAAAAGCGCGACCAGCGGCAAGAACAAGAACATCATTTTCGGCAGGTTGTGCAGAAACGCCGCGAACAGACTCTTGCCATGATCCGCCTCGATCTTGTGACAAGCTGCGCGCAGGCGTGGCTCAAGGCGTTTCGAGGAGAAGAAATCGAATTGAACGCGATCGCAGGGGGTGCCTGCTTTGCCTGTATTGGTGGCCTGCAATTCATCGGTCAATTCGTTGAGATCCTTTTCCAGGTTTGCGATGGCCTTGTTGCGGGCTTCACTCGACCCGAGACGCGCGACTTCCACCCGTTTTGCCACGAGTGCTGTCTTGGTGGCATCGATGGTCTTCTGCACCATTGCCGGTGTGTCGAACTGCACAGGCATCACGTCGATATCGTTCACGTCAGGCGTGAACAAGAACAGCAGCAGACTCGCCACCAGGTAGAGACGGAACGGGGGAACGTAGCGTTCCCGACGTCCCGCAAGGTAATCGAGCGTCAGTTCGCCAGGCCGAAAAAGCAGCAGGCGCAGGGTGCGCCACAGCCGTGAATCGAGATGATAGACATCGCCGACGCCCTCCTGCAGCAGGTGGCCGAGTGACAACGATCGGGACCCGGCGCGCTGGCCGCACGAGCCGCAGAACGAGCCCGCAATCAGAGCGTCGCAGTTGGGGCAGCGTGCCGCCGAGACGACCGTGCCGTCCGGTAGATTCGTTGGCAGTGCGGGTGTCGACAACTTTGCTGACTCGTCAGGCAATCTGCGCCGCTGGCTCCACTGGCATGGCCTGCACGCCGAGCTCATGCTGCGCGAAATCGTCGACGTTCACGATCTCCATGACCTTTCGGTCATAGTCACGCAGCATCGCCGCTTCCGTTTCCGTGATGATGCCGGCAGCAGTCGCTTGCTGTACTTGCGTCGGCAAATCAAGCGCCGTCACGCGACCAGTCTTGATGCCGTCCACGCGAATGCGCTTCTCGATGGGTTCCGCAGTGATCGACAGAATCAGCGCCTCCTGCAGCAGGCCGAGGGGATTGTGCGGCTCGAGCGTGCGATAGATGCCGTCGCACAGCCGATCGCGTGTCGCGCTCGGCGTCATGATTGAATCCACGATTGCCCGACCGATGCGGTCGTTCGGCGCCGAATAGGTAAGGCCGCGCGGAAAAATCAGAAGACGCATCAGCCATGCGAGGCTGCGGATCGGGAAATTGCGCAGAAAGCTGTGCAGCTGTTCCTGCGCCTTGTAAAGCAGCGTCATGCAGGCCCATTGCACGATCGGCAGATCTTCCGGCGGGCGCCCCTGATTCTCGTAGTGCTTGAGAACCATCGACGCCAGGTACATCGACGACAGAACGTCACCCAGCCGCGCCGATAGATTCTCTTTCTTCTTGAGATAGCCGCCAAGCGACAACATGGCGACGTCAACTGCGAGCGCGAACGATGCACTGAAACGGTTGATCTGCTGGTAGTAGCGTCGCGTCGAACCATGATCGGGCACGCGCGTGAAGCGCGCCAGCGTAAACGCCATCACAAACGAACGGATTGCGTTCGAAATCGCGAAGCCAATGTGGCCGAACAGGGCGCGATCGAATTGCGCAAGGCCTTCAACGCGGTTGGTGTTGCGTGCAGCATCCATCTCCTTCAGCACATAAGGATGACACCGCACCGCGCCTTGCCCGAATATGATCAAGCTGCGCGTGAGAATGTTGGCGCCTTCCACAGTTATAGCAACGGGCACCACCTGATAGCCACGCGCGAGGTAGTTCTTCGGGCCCAGGCAGATGCCCTTGCCTCCATGGATGTCCATCGCGTCGTTCGCAACCATGCGGCCAAATTCCGTCACGTGATACTTGAGCATCGCCGACGGCACCGAAGGCCTTTCACCGCTATCGATCGCGCCTGCTGTGACGGAGCGAGCCGCATCCATGATGTAGGTGTGCCCTGCCATGCGCGCCAGCACCTGCTCAACGCCTTCGAAGCGTCCGACCGGCATGTTGAACTGGCGGCGGATTCGGCTGTACGCGCCACTCGCAAAGGTGCCCGCCTTTGCTCCGCCCGTAGTGTTCGACGGCAGAGAGATGCAACGGCCGACCGACAGCTGTTCGACCAGCATGCGCCAACCCTGCCCGGCCATCTTGGGCCCGCCGATGATGAAGTCGAGCGGCACGAAGACGTCACGACCCTGGATCGGGCCATTCTGAAAGGGAACGTTGAGCGGAAAATGGCGCCGTCCGATAGTCACGCCTGGCGTGCCGCGCGGGATCAGTGCGCATGTGATGCCGTAGTCCGTCTTCTCGCCGCCGAGAAGCTTGTCCGGATCGAACAAGCGAAACGCAAGCCCGATGACGGTCGCGATCGGCGCAAGCGTGATGTAGCGCTTCGAGAAGTTCAGCTTCAGTCCGAGCAACTCGCGTCCCTGATATGTACCGCGGCAGACGATTCCAGTGTCGGGCAGGGACGCCGCATCGGAGCCGGCACGCGGCCCGGTTAGCGCAAAACAAGGTACTTCTTCGCCACGTGCCAAGCGCGGCAAGTAGTGATTCTTCTGCTCCTCGGTTCCGTAGTGGAGCAGCAGTTCCGCCGGCCCCAGGGAATTTGGCACCGCAACCGTTGAGGAAGTCGTGGCGCTGCGGCTCGCGAGCTTCACGAGCACGCAGGAATGGGCGTACGCGGAAAATTCGAGACCTCCATACTTCTTCGGAATGATCATCGCGAAGAAGCCCTTCGACTTGAGGTAATCCCACATCTGCGGCGTGAGGTCGCCGCGCCGATGGGTGATGTCGAATTCATCGGCCATGCGGCAGAGGTCTTCGCAGGGCCCATCGAGGAACGCGCGCTCCTCGGCGCTTAGTTGAGGCGCCTTGGCAGATACGAGCTTCGACCAGTCAGGATTGCCGGTGAATAGTTCGCCGTCCCACCACACCGTGCCCGCTTCCAGCGCCTCGCGCTCGGTGTTCGACATGGTCGGCAGCGCGCGCCGAAAGACGCGGAAAATCCAACGCGTGACGAAAGTCTTTCGCAGCGGCTTCACGTTGAGGAACGCGAGTCCGCCCCACAGCACCCACAGGACAGCCTTCCACGCAATATGGCCGTGGCCAAACTGGCTGTAGGCCACCAGCAGTACAAGGAATGCGAGCGTAAATGCGCCAAGCCCAAGGCGCCGGTACGCGAGAAAATTGAACAGCACCAGAAAACCGAGAAGCCACAGGGCCGCAATGCCG